>JAHZFN010000032.1:0-3535 GCA_019421315.1 Peptococcaceae bacterium
TTCAAGCAAGGGAAACCGCCATAACGCAAAAAAAGAACTCATTATGGAGTTCTTTTGCTTAATTATTTATTTATATTTTTTATTTATTAGAAACTAAAGTCCGTCATATATCAATTTTTATCAAATTTATATATCATATTTTAATACAAATACAAAGCTTCCGCCTCTGCCAAAAGTTGTTTTTTTGTTTTCAGCATTTCCAAAACATAATCCATTTCTGCTTTGGTGTTTTGTCCGCTCAGCGTCATGCGGATTGTGCCTTTTTGCCACTCCTCCGCCAAACCCATAGCCTGCAAAACGTGGGAAACCTCGTGAGAATCGGAATGGCAGGCGGAACCTGTGCTGACGGCAATGCCGACGCTGTCCAGCAGCAGCATTAAGGAAAAGCCGTCGATATTTTTAAAGCTGAAATTTATATTGTGAGGCAATCTACGAACCAAGCTGCCGTTTATTTTTACATCTTTAAATTCCGACAATAGCCTTGTAAAAAAATAATCCCGCAGCTCTTGGGTGCGGTGAGCGTTTTCCCGCCAATTTGCGGCGGTAATTGCCGCCGCCGTTCCGAACCCGACAATTCCGGGAACATTCTCCGTGCCGCTGCGCAGATTTTTTTCCTGACCGCCGCCGCAAAAAACGCTGTGCAAAATTGCCCTGTCTTTAACATAAATCGCCCCGACGCCTTTCGGTCCGTTAATTTTGTGGGAAGAAAATGTTAAAAAATCACAGCCGATTTCGGCAGTATCAACCTTGATTTTGCCAACAGACTGCACAGCGTCAACATGAAACGGTATGCCGTACCGATTGGCAATCCTGCCTATGGTTTCCACAGGCTGAACCGTGCCTACTTCGTTGTTGCCGTGCATAACGGAAATTAAAATGGTATCATTCGTTATGGCATTTTCCAGCTGAGCGGTGTCAACCAGACAATTTTCGTCAACGGGCAGATAAGTTACCCGAAAGCCTTTTTGTTCCAGACTGCGGCAAGCCGCCAAAACTGCGGAATGTTCAACCGCCGTCGTTATAATATGGCCTTTTTCGTAACGGTCTGCCACGCCGAAAACAGCCAGGTTATCACCCTCTGTGCCGCCGGAAGTAAAATACAGCCGCTCAGGGTCAGCGTTAATTAAAGCTGCCGTCTGCTCGCGGGCGCAGTTCAAAATTTTTTTGGCGCTTCTGCCAAAAGAATGAGTACTGGAGGGGTTGCCGAAATCATTTTCCATACATTCAACCATAGCCTGAACCGCCGCAGGGTAAACAGGCGTTGTGGCGCTGTTGTCAAGATAGATTTTTTCCAAAGACAACCATCTCCCTCATTTATTATCTTTTTTTATTAACGCAGGACGGAAATTCCTGGCATTCTTTTTCCTTGGCGATCAAAAAAGCCAGTGTGTAGGAGTCCAATACTTCTGCAACCTTGTTGTTGACCTCCTCCCAGACCAATCTGGTAGCACAGCTTTCAAATCTGCCGCATTCATCGGGTAAATCCTCGCTGACACAGCCGACAATGGCGATGGGACCTTCCAATGCTCTGAAAACTGCGCCCACCGTAATTTCTTCGGGCGGCAAAGTCAGAGAATAACCACCTTGGGCGCCTCTGACGCTTTTGACGAGATTACTCTTTTTAAGCCCCATCATCAGCTGTTCCAAATAGCCTTCGGATATGCTCTGCCTTTTCGCCACAGCGCTGAGAGTCACCGGTTTACCCTCATAATTTGCCGCCAAATCCAGCATTGCCCGCAAACCGTATCTGCCTTTTGTTGATATATTCATAAAAAAACACCTCTTGATAACCGGGAATTTTGCCAAACAGCAATTCCTAGTATTTCACTTTTATTTTATATTATTAGTATAAAACCCCTTGTATTTTCTGTCAAGAGATAAAAAGCATTATGAATATATCTGCAATAACAGTTTATGCCCAAAAATCAAAAACTTTCACCTTAACGGCAAAATTATTTCAAAATGTTTTGAACAGCAAAAAAAGAAGCATTGGCAAAATGCTTCTTTTTGATTTTTTTGAATTGCAAATAATATTAATTCTGTCTGTTATTTTATTATAACAAAATGAAAAGCACAACAGGTGCTATACATGGCAAATTGCCCCGCAGCCTACGTCCGAAACGGTGCCTGTTGATGCTAAAGTGCAGTATAACAAATATTTAACCAAATGTCAAGGAAAATATCTTGCATAATGTTTTTATTGATACTAATAATGCAACACAAATTCTTTTGTTTGGCAAAGTTTTATTTGGTAACCGTTACAGATTTGTTATATTCGTCCCAGTAAACAGCCGCTCCCAGCTGTTCGCTGATATACCGAACAGGCACAAAGGTTGTGCCGTTTTTCAATCCCGGCACGCCGTAATTTGCGCCGTTGGCATTGATGGTTCTGCCGATGGTCAGCCGCAGAGTTTTGCCGTTTAAGCTGACCGTAACCGCCTTGGAGGAGCTGTTGTAATCAACGTCGGCACCCAGAGCCTCGGAAATAACCCGCAGGGGAACCATTGTTCTGTCGCTGGCGTTATCAAGATACGGCGCCGCCAACAGATAACTTGCATTATCATTTATGAGATAATAAACGGTGTTGAGGTACAGTACAATTATTGTTTGTCCGTAATTATTAATATTGCCGTTATTTACAGAACCTCCGCCCGAATTGCCGTTGGGGTAACAAAGAATGCAGTCGTCATTTGCCTTGGATTTGCCTGTATAAACTTTCTCGGAGCAATATTTACAAATTTTGTAGCCGTTGTGAGGATGTTCGTCCTCGTAATAAACCGTGGAACTGCCAACGCATTGCTTTTCGTCCGTAATGCCGCTTTGCTTGAGAATATAAACCGTATTGCCGCTGCTATCTTCAACTCGGTAACGAACAGAACCGTCAGACATCACGAATATGGCATCCGCCGCCGCAGTGTAGCTGACATCGCTGTTAGAATAATAATGAGCGTTGCCGTTATCGGTAACGTAATCGTAGCACAAAACGGCAGTACCCGCCACAACATTAAGGCGATACGGATGGTTTTCCACAGAGCTTATCATCAATTTTTCGGCGGGCGGATAACAAATCTCGCAGTCAGCCGCTTTTTGAGTACCGCCTGTATAAACGGGATTGGAACAGTACGGGCACAAAACATAGCCGCGGTGCGGGTGCGCCGCCTCATACAGCACAGTTCCCGTTTGTACGCATTTTTTCTCTTCCGTTATGCCGTCTTTTTTCATAATATACATTGTGTAGCCGTCGCCCGACGTCAGTTTGTAACGAACGGAGCCGTCGGACATAACATATCTGACATCAATAAACAAATTGTATGACGAAGATTTAGCGGAAAAATAATGATATTTTTCTTTGCAGTCAACGGCTTTGTAGCCCTGCACCTTAACGCCCGACGGCACCGTTAATCTGTAAGGGTGATTTTCGGTGGATTTAACAGTAATCTCTGCCGAACCGCCGCCGTTATTGCCCGTATTGCCGCCGCTGCCCGAACTGAGAGCAGAAATATGAATTACCTTGGCTCCCATATTGCAGTTTACG
>JAHZFN010000032.1:3545-3878 GCA_019421315.1 Peptococcaceae bacterium
TGATAAGCTGTGTTGACACTTAATTTATAGGGTTTATTGTTAAGAGCGCCGTTATGGGCATAAAAAGTTGCAATTCCCGAAGAATTATAGCCGCCGCACAGCATAATATGGGGAGAAATTTCATGGGTATAACACCACTGAAAAACAACGTCCCCCGCCGCCAGAATACTGCCGTTATCAGCTTTGGTTGCATACCCCGACGAGTTCAGTTTAAGGGGTTGGGCAGGAAGCCCCGAAGCCTTGCAAATCGCTCTGAAACAAGGTCCTGTTCCCTTTTCAACGCCGATATTCAAACCACCCGCCCGAACGCAGTCGGAAACAAATTCGGCGCAA
>JAHZFN010000032.1:3888-8011 GCA_019421315.1 Peptococcaceae bacterium
GCAAATCCCCTTGCCGTCGTTCCAATGAGCCTTGGCATAGGCAAGAGCATTGTCGGCATTGTAAACCGCTGCCGCCTGTGCCGAACCGCAAGGCAGCAGATTTGGCAGCAAGGCAAAGGTCAAAACCAGCAAAAACACAAAGCCGCAGACTTTCAAACGCCGATATTTGAAAGGGGCAGTATTATCAAAATCTCTTTTTTTCATAAACCTAACCTCGCAATCTGTTATAAAAAGCAAATAACCTGAAATACAAATTTAACTCCTGCTAAATACTATGAATTTAATTAAATTATAGCCTATTAGCATTATAAATTCAATATATTTTGCTTATATACTCTATTTATTCCGCTATCACAAAATCAATAAACAACAAAAAAAACAAGGCAGATAAATCATCTGCCTTGTGTAAATTCTTAATTTATTAATTTGCAAAATGTTAAAATCAAGCCTTGGTTGCAGCCTTTTCCGAAAGCACTCGTTGGATTTTGTTATCGCTGTCCACCAAAATAACCTGCGGCGTATGGGCTTTGGCTTCTTCCTCCGTCATGCAGGCAAAGGACATGATAATCACAATATCACCCACATTCACCAAAAGAGCGGCGGCACCGTTTAAGCAAATTACGCCGCTGCCCGCTTCACCGGGAATGGCGTATGTAACCAGGCGCGCCCCGTTGTTGTTATCAACAACCTGCACCTGCTCATTGGGCAGAATGCCGACGGCATCCATCAAATCTTTATCTATTGTAATACTGCCCACGTAATCCACGTTTGCCTCGGTAACCGTGGCGCGATGGATTTTGGACTTCATCATATTAAGAATCATTGTTATTTAACCCTCCAAACTGCATATTTAAGCAGTAGATATATCTTGCCTCAACTGTTTTATTATACATTATAACTTGTCTTTTGAAAATACTTTTGCGGCAAAATTATTGATTTTTTCTTGGAAATATTATAAAATTATTTTGAGGTGATAAAAAATGGCAGCAGAAAAAGAAAAGAATACAGCCGAAAAAGAGGTGCTGACCTGCTCCGGCTGCAAAAGCTACTGTCCGCTGACAAATCCGACCTGCGGCGTCGGTGAGCAAACGGCAATCGCCAAAGGCATACCCCATGCCCCCGTTTCCGCCGGCAAAAAACGCAAAAAAGTTGTAACCGACTACAACGTTACCAAACCGGAGAAAAACGACAAATTCGTCTACGAAAAAATTGTTCAAGACGACGTTCCCTGGCATTAAAGAAACAATTTTTAAATAATCCTGCCCTTTGCGGCAGGTTATTTTTTGCCCAAACATCAATACAATTATTATAGGGAACAACAGCATTTTTTGCAATACCGAAAAAGTTGCCGATAACACCGGATATAATTACGGTTATTCTTGAATTACCGCCGCAAATATAGTATACTGTAACAAGTTAGTCCAATCTAACTTTTACTTTTCCCTATTTCTTTTCCTTACACATTATTATTTAATTAATAATTTGCAGGATGATGTCTGCAAAAAAACAAAAATATATTAAGAATATGGAGTTTATTATGAAATTATCTGATTTAAATATCGGTTCGGTCGGCAAAATTATAGCGGTCGGCGGCGAAGGAGCCTTGCGGGACCGATTTTTGGACATGGGCCTGACGCCGAAAACAGTTGTCAAGGTTGTCAAAAAGGCGCCTTTGGGCGATCCCATAGAAATTAACCTTCGCAATTACGAGCTGACACTGCTGATTGCGGATGCCGAAAAAATAGAAGTGGAGGAAATATAAGCCGATGAAATATGCTTTGGTTGGAAATCAAAACTGCGGAAAAAGTACGCTGTTCAATCGTTTAACGGGCGAAAATCAGCACGTCGGCAATTTTCCCGGTCAAACAATGGAAGAAAAAACAGGAACGCTGAAAAACCATTCAACGGAAACCATTGTGGATTTGCCCGGTATTTACTCCCTTTCGCCCTATTCCAACGAGGAAATTTTAACCCGTGACTATCTGCTGAAAGAAAAACCCGACTGTATAATAAATCTGGTTGATGCCAATACCATAGAACGCAGTCTTTATTTGAGCCTTCAGCTGATAGAGTTAAATATACCGATGGTTATTGCTCTGAACATGATGGATGTTTTGAACAACAACGGCGGCACAATCAAAATTCAAGAACTTTCTTTGGAGCTTGGCGTGCCTGTCGTTCCCATTACTGCCAACAAAAACGAAGGAATCGGCGAGCTTATCAAAACCGCCATTCAAACGGCAGAGGAAAACCGCCGCCCAATTCGCCGGGATTTTTGCAGCGGCGCTATCCACCGCACTATCCACGCCATTTACCATTTAATCGAAGACCACGCCGAAAGGATTAATATTTCGCCCCGTTTTGTCGCCACAAAGTTGGTGGAAGGCGACCAACCTCTTCTTGACGCACTGAAGCTGAACGCAAACGAAATTGACATGATCGATCACAGCGTACGGGAAATGGAAAAGGAGCTGGATACCGACCGCAAAGCCGCCATTGCCGATATGCGATATGACTTCATTGAAAAAATCTGCGGCAAAGCCGTTATCCGTTCCGAAAACAATTACGAACACAGCCGCAGTCTGAAAATAGACAAGGTTCTTACCAACCGCTTTTTGGCAATTCCGATTTTTTTGGCAATTATGCTGTTTATTTTCTGGATAACCTTCAGCGTTGTCGGCACACCGTTAAGCGACTTAATCAACCAAGGCTTTGCGATATTGCACGAAAATTTGAAAACAGCCTTTGATAATTATGGTTTAAACCCTATTGTTCAATCGTTGATTTTGGACGGAGCCTTGACAGGTATCGGCATTGTGCTTTCTTTCGTACCGATTATCGTAACCTTGTTTTTCTTTTTGTCTCTGCTGGAGGACACGGGGTATATGGCAAGGGTTGCCTTTATTATGGACAAACTCTTGAGAAAAATCGGGCTTTCCGGCCGCAGCTTTGTGCCGATGCTCATAGGTTTCGGCTGTTCGGTTCCCGCCATCATGGCAACCCGTTCCCTGCCAAGCAACCGTGACCGCAAAATGACTGTCGTGCTGATACCATTCATGAGCTGCAGCGCCAAATTGCTGGTGTACGCTTTTTTTACGGCGGCTTTTTTCCAAGAACACCAAGCGTTAATTCTTTTGACACTTTATGTTACGGGAATGGTCTTGGCGATTATCATCGGTCTTATCTCAAAAAAAACTTTTTTCAGAGGCGAACCTGTGCCGTTTGTGATGGAAATGCCTAATTACCGCCTGCCCTCTTTTAAATCGACTGCCCTTTTGCTTTGGGACAAAGCGAGGGACTACATATCTCAGGTTTTTACGGTTATTTTCATCGCCTCCATTTTAATTTGGTTTCTGCAAACCTTTGACACCAGATTAAATGTTGTAACGGACAGTTCCACCAGTATTTTGGCAATTTTGGGGCAGCAGATTGCGCCTTTTTTCCGGCCACTGGGTTTCGGAGACTGGCGTGTGGCAACAGCTTTGATTTCAGGCTTCATCAGCAAGGAAACCATTATCAGCTCCTTGGCAGTTTTGATGGGAACGGGAACCACGGGGCTGAGCGCCGCTCTTTCGCAGATTTTTACGCCTTTGACAGCGTTTACTTTTTTGATTTTCACATTGCTCTACACGCCTTCTATCGCCACTGTAACTGTCATCAAAAAGGAAATGCAAAGCCTGCTCGGCGCCATCGGCGTGATAATTTTTCAAATTTCCGTTGCTTGGCTTACGGCTTACATTTTTCATACAATACTGCTTTTGCTGTCCTGAAAAAATTCTCCGCCCAACGGGATTTATCCGCCGAAATATGATATAATAAATATAATCGGCAAAACAAGCAATGCCGTCAGAGACAAAAAAAAGAGGTAACAGAATATATGACTACTGTTTTGGTTTTGCTTTTAATTTGGGTTTGGATTATTGCAGCTGTACGCAGCATTATCAAAAAAAAGCGGCTGACCTCCTGCGGCAGCTGCGGCAAATGCCCGGGCTGCAAACAAGCAGACTGCGGCGGTAAAGATAATTGCCAAAATAATCGCAGCTAATGACAAAAACCGTAAATCAAATCGGGCGGAGGTTACAAATAAATGGAAAACACATTAATCATCATCAACACAATGGAC
>JAHZFN010000311.1:0-2412 GCA_019421315.1 Peptococcaceae bacterium
TAATTTATGGGGGTATTTTGATTTTCGTCTGCCCGTTTATCAAAGCCTACTTGAAAAGGCGGTTGATAATACTGTGAACTGCTGTTTGGAGCAAATGGATTACAGACGCTGTTTGCAGGCCGTTGAAGATATGGCATCGGCGGCGGCGTATCGAACAAGGATACTCCATATTATTTTTACGGCGGCGGGCGGCTTTATTTTGCTGAACGAAAACAACGAGGTTTTGGAATCGGCGGAAATTAAAGAGGAAATGAACACTGCGGCAGAGCTGGGTTTGAAGCACGATGATGTTTTGCTGGCGGTTTTTGTGTATTATGCGCCGGAAAGAATTATCGTTCATAATTTTGATAAGGCACGCAGAGCGGTAAGCTCGTCAGTTTGGGATTTGGCGGGAGTACCCGTTGATTTTTGTTCGGGTTGTTCTGTTTGCTGTAAGTATATTGCGCCGATTTTTTTTGAGGTATAAAGAAAGCTGAAAAGCGGCGGGCGAAGCGGGGCAGGCATTTTTTACTGTCATGTTTTATCGGTTAAATCCTTGCAAATATAGTCGAATTATAGTAGAATATAAAAGAATATAAAAGAATATAAAAGAATATAGATAAAGAATATAAATAAAATTTATCTAAAATTTTTTTTAAACGATTTGATTATTTGCGAGGTGTATGTATGTCGGGAATGCCGAGAAGCCGACCGCGCGGCAACAAAAAGAAAGTTTCACAAAGTTCATATCAAGGCTCTTCCGATATTTACAGCCGCAACCGCCTTAGCGAAAACGATTTCTACGGCGGCAGCCGAGGCACAGGCAGCTCTTCTTATGAAAATTGGAAGCAAAGCAAAAAGCGCAAAAAAAGCAGTCTGCGCAACAGCAAAAGGAAAAAAAGAAGCTCCGCAGTACGCCGCAGCGCCGTTGGGGGCAGGCGTTTTCTTTGGGGTAAATTTTTCAAAACCGTTTTGGTGGGAATTTTGGTAATCCTTTTGGCAAGCTTTCTTTTCAGTTCGGGGTTCCGTACATCGGTGCTTTCGGGGGCGTTTGCTTTGGTTTACAATCATACACATGATGACCCCAATTTGACAGCGGAAAATACCGACGCTGCTGCCGAAGGCGAGCAGGTTCTCAAGGAAATAATCTATACGACTGCCAATTTTGACAAAGAAGAAATGAACCGCGGCAATTTGATATTGGTCAACAACGACAACGAATATAATTTCAATGCCAATGCCGATTATGTAAATTTGGTTTCTATGAACGAAGAACATCACTCGTCATTTTCCATCTATAACGATTTGGAAGTCGGTTCTGTGATGATGAATGTGCTGAACAATATGTTTGATGATTTTTACAATGCCACGGGTAATAATCAGGTTCGCATTATCAGCGCTTATCGTTCTTATGAATATCAGGAAAATCTTTACGACAACAAGGTTAAAGAGGTGGGCGCTCAAAAAGCGGCGGAATGGGCGGCTCTGCCCGGTTACAGCGAACACCACACGGGAATGGCGGTTGATATTGCCATTGCCGACGGCGAAGGCGCGCAAACCTTCACAACTGAGGGCGATTACGGCTGGATTGCGGAAAACTGCTATAAATACGGTCTTGTTAACCGCTATGACGAAAGCAAAAAGGATATTACGGGCATAATGGACGAGCCTTGGCATTATCGTTATGTCGGTGTGCCGCACGCCTACGTTATGGTTAAAAACAACCTTTGTTTGGAGGAATACATAGAAAATCTTAAATATTACAGCTACAAGGGCGACCATTTAAAGGTTACGGTTGATGACGGCACGCAGTATGAGATTTATTATGTAAAGAGCAGTTTCCACAACGGCTTGCCTGTTCCCAAAAATTACGAATATGAAATATCGGGCAATAATGTTGACGGCTATGTTGTTACCGTCAATATGTCGAAGCCCAAATAAAATTTTCGGCTGTTATTAAAACTTAATATTAAGCATTGACAGGCGTTTGCGCTTTTATCTGCGCAGACGTCTGTTTTTTGTTTTTATTATTCTGTTGCAAAAACAGCGGAAAAATGCGGAGAAAAAAGTCATACAAGCCCTTTTTGCGGCATAGACTTTAGCAAAGATGAGGTGATACATAATGATTGCGGAAAGTATCGGCGAGAATGTTTTTACCGAAAATTTGGTGGGCGAGATAGCGGACTGCATATTGGACAGCCCTGATTTCGACTGGCGGCAGACCGAAGAGGTACGGCTGCGGGTGGGGCGGCCTGTTTATGTGCGGTGCGCCCAAAGGCAGTATATTGTGAAAAAGCAGGGCAAGCCTTTGGTAGCGGAACACGCCATGGTCGAAAGATCGGTTGTTCTGCTTGCCAAAAGCTCCTTTTATGCCTTTGAAGAAGAAATGCGGCAGGGTTTCATAACCGTTAAGGGCGGCCACCGAATGGGGCT
>JAHZFN010000311.1:2457-4977 GCA_019421315.1 Peptococcaceae bacterium
GCAGCGAAACTGTTTTGGAAAACGGACAGATTAAAACCCTGAAAAATATCAGCAGTATCAATTTCAGGGTTGCCAGAGAAATTTACGGAGCGGCGGACGCCGTTTTACCGTATATCTGGGACGGCGGCAGACTGCGGCAGACCTTGCTGGTGGCGCCGCCTGCCGTCGGCAAAACCACTGTTTTGCGGGATTTGGCAAGAAAGTTCGGCGACGGCGAAGATGTTCCTGTTTTCAATGTGGGAATTGCCGACGAAAGGTGCGAGATAGCTGCCAGCTTTTTGGGTACGCCCCAGATGAATATCGGAGCCTGTTCCGATGTTATCAGCGGCTGTTCCAAGGCGGACGGCATTATGATGGCTCCCGATTTGGTTTTGACCGATGAAATAGGCCGTAAAAGCGATGCGGTGGCTTTGCGGGACGCCATGAACTGCGGCGTCAAGGTGATTGCCACGGCGCACGGAGCGGATTACGGAGAAATACAAAAAAGACCTGTGGTTAAGGATTTGCTGCGGGACGGCTTTTTTGAAAGAGTGATTGTTTTGGCGAGAGGCAGGCGAGGGGTTTACCCCAAGGCGGTTTACGGTGAGGAGGGCGAAAAGCTTTGCTGAAAATATTGGGTATTGGCATTGTGATCGGGGTTTGCGTTTATTTGGGCTATCTGGAAAAGGACAATCTGCAAAGGCGGGAAAATCAACTGCAAACCATGATTTTTGCTGTCAATGCCATGGCGGACCGCATAAGCTACGGCAGGGAGCCAATGCAGATTATTTTGCAAAAAACGGCGGAAAGTTCAGGCGGCGTTACGGCAGATTTTTTGAAAGCGGTTGCCGCCGATCTGGAAAAGGGCAGCGGCTCTATGCTTTCGGAAATTTGGCGGCGGCAGATGCGGAATTTTGAGGACAGGCTGGCATTTAAGCCAAGCGATTATGTGGTTTTGAACGATTTTGCTTTGGGTTTGGGCATAAGCCACACGCAGGATCAGCTGCAAAAAATTGCCTTGAGCTGCGGCAGATTAGAACAAAATTTGCAGGAAGCCAAGTCGGAAAAACAAAGGCTGGGCAAGGTTTTTCAGGCGTCGGGCTGGTGCATGGGCATAGTCTTGGCGTTGCTCTTCGCCTGAAATCGGCGTTGCGGTACAAAATTTAAACAAACAAAATTAGAATTACTGTGATTTCGGTGATGTTGTTTTAATTTGAAAAAAAGTTTGAAAAATCGACAAAATCGAGGTATAGGCGGGAGGTTTGAGAATTTTGGCAGATATCGGCGTTTTGTTTTTTTTGACGGGTTTGGCGGTTGCGGTTACTGTTTTGCATACATGTCTGCAGCAGGCGGGACGCGATGAATATGCTTACTTAACTTTGATAGTGGGCTTGACAATAGGTTTGATTAAGGTTTTGCCCATGGTTACTGCCTTGTTTACGCAGGTGCAGTCGGTTGTGAATATGTACTGATTTTTTTGATGGCGTTGCGGGATTTTGTTGATTAATGCGGGTGGTTTGGTATGAGCGGTTTTGTTACTGTAATCGGTTTGACAATGGCGGCGGCTGTATTTTCCGTGTTTATGAAGTCTGCCAATATGCCGGTTTTTGCTTTGTTGGTGGGGTTGGCGGCGGGGGTTTTGGTTTTGGCTCTGCTTTTGCCGAAGCTGACGGAGGTTATCGGAATTTTTCGGCAGCTGGCGGCTTTGGCAAATTTAAATTCCGTTTATTTAACTTTGGTTTTGAAGATAGTAGCGATTTGTTATTTGGCGGAATTTATGGGTCAGATTTGCCGAGACAGCGGCGAAAGCGGCTTGGCTATGAAAATTGATTTGGGTGCTAAGATTACCGTTATGGTGTTGGCGGTGCCTGTTGTGGTTTCGGTTTTGGAGGAAGTTCTGCGGATTTTGCCTTGAATAACACGGCAGAAGTTTCGCAGAACGGTCGGTGTTTGGCAGGAAATGCGGTGAGTGTATGGTCAAGAACGGAAAAAATCGGCAAAGAACGGGCTGTTCGCTGTTTTCTTTGAAATTGATTTTACTTATCTTCGGTGTTTTGTTTTTTTCTGCATTTGCTTGTTCCTCTGCCGCTTGGGCGGCGGCGGAGAGCAGCGGAGCGGCAGAAACGGAGTTTTCGGCGGCGGCGGTTGCCGATTTGCTGGATTTTTCCGCCTTGGACGATGAGTTGTCCTATGTGGAAAGCTTTTTTGCCGAGAATTACGGCAGTTTTGATTTGTCTGCTTTTTGGCAGCAGCTGAAGTCGGGCAGTTTGGATTTGGATTTTGCCGATTTTTGGCAGATGCTGACAGATTTGTTTTTCGGGGATTTGAAAAGTTGTTTGGTGATATTTTCGCAGCTTTTGGTTTTGATTATAATTTCCGCTTTGCTGGCAAATTTCGATAATTCTTTCGGCGGCGGTTCGGCGTACTTGGGCGGCAAAATAATTTACATTGTTTTGCTTGCCGTGGCTTTGGAGGCTTTTGTTATCTGCGGTAAGTCTGTCGGCGGCGCAGTTGATTTGATGAGCGGTTTTTTCTATGCCA
>JAHZFN010000311.1:4987-5715 GCA_019421315.1 Peptococcaceae bacterium
CGATGGGCGGAGCCACCGCCGTCGGCATATTTCACCCGCTGCTGATGTTTGCCGTTGCGGCGTCCGTCAATATCATTAATTTTTTTGTTTTGCCGCTGACCTATTGTTGCGCCGCTTTGACTGCCGCCGGCAGTTTGAACCGTGATTTTTCCTTAGACAAATTGCGGGGGCTTTTGAAAAGCGCCGCCCTTTGGGTCTTGACATTGCTTTTGTCGTTGTTTACGGCGGTTATCGGTATTGTCGGTTTAGGCAGTGCGGCGGCGGACGGTTTGGCGATGAAAACCGCCAAAAGCGCCGTTGGGATGTTTGTTCCCGTTGTCGGCAGAAGTATCGGTGATTTGCTGGGAACTTTGACGGGGACGGCTTTGCTTTTGAAAAACTGCCTGGGAATCGGCGGTATTCTTTTGATTATTGCCATTTGTCTGGCACCCGCCGTCAAGGCTTTGGTGATGGCTTGGCTTTTTCGGCTGGGCGGCGCTTTGGCGGAGCCTTTGGGCGATAAACAGCTGGCTTCTGCCATGAGCGGCTTGGGTGACGTTTTGACAATGCTTTTTGCTGTTGTGGCGGCCTGCGGCATATTCTTCTTTTTCCTGCTTGCCATAACTTTGGCGATGGGTAATTTGAACATGGCGATAGCGTAAAAAAAATTAAGAATTTGTCTGCTTTTATGATGAATTATGAAGTCGGGTGATTTTATGGATACAGTTGTTGTTATTGTGAAAAGCTTG
>JAHZFN010000312.1:0-2567 GCA_019421315.1 Peptococcaceae bacterium
GCGGCCCAAGGTGTGAACTTCACCGCGTTCGTCTGTGCCCTGGAAGCCTGCAACGATGATAATGTTGCCTTTGGAAAGTTCCTGATCCAAACGGGTTGGGTCGATGGAAAGAATTTTGGCTCTGCTGTATGCTTTGTCGGTTTTAACACCTGCCTGTTGACCTGTGAGAGAAACCGCATGATAACCCATTTCATTTAATGCCATTGCCAAAAGAGCGATGGACTGCTATTCACCTGTGGAAAGGAGCATATCCATTTCACGATCGGACGGATGGGAAGTGATTTGTTTTGCCAAGCTGATCAAATTATCTGTTGTGTCACCCATTGCGGAAACAACAACCACTACCTGATTGCCTGCGTCAGCTGTTTTGCCCACACGACGAGCTACATTTTTAATTCGTTCCGGAGTTGCCACAGAACTGCCGCCGAATTTTTGAACGATTAACGCCATAATACCTAGCCTCCTAATATATTATCAAAAAATCATATATATCTGTCAATATATAATATATTTTGCTGCCTGCTTTTGTTTTGTTTTGTAGAAATTTTTTATATTTAATTTTTTATATTTGATGATTAAATTATTTATAGTAAATTATTATTCACTTATGCTTTTTCAACTTTAACGCCTTCATTGTCTTGTTCCAAAATCAGCACACGGCAATTAACATCCATATCCTGCCAAGCTTTTGCCATGGCATTGCGAACAGCAACACCGTCGCCGTCTGTAAAAGCGATAAGAGTCGGACCTGCGCCTGAAAGAGCCGCTGCCAAAGCACCTGCCTTTTTGGCTGCCGTCAAAACCTCATCCGCACCCTTAATCAAAGGAAAACGGTAAGGCTGGTGCAGTTTATCATCAATTGCCTTGCCCAGAAGCTCATAATTGCCGGAAAGCATTGCCCCAACCAAAAGAGAGGCACATTGAATGTTGAAAACCGCATCCTGCACGCTGACTTCGGTCGGCATGGCTTCTCTTGCCACTTTGGTGGAAAGGTGGAAATCGGGGATTGCCACAACCGCCTTTAAATCGGCAGGCGGCACAGCTTTAAAAACCACTGTTTCGCCGTCACGGCGGCAGGAAGAAACAAAACCGCCCAAAAGTGCCGGAGCAACATTATCGGGATGCCCTTCCATATCCACTGCCATTTCCAGAATTTCCTTTTGGTCAAAGGGTTCGCCTGCCAAAACATTGGCACCGACAAAGCCGCCGACAATGGCTGCGGCAGAGCTGCCCAAACCGCGGGAAACGGGAATATCATTATCCAAAATCAACTCAACGCCGTTATAATCAAAGCCAACTTTATCCCAAAGCTTTTTGGCACACATGGCAACCAGATTGCGTTCGGGGTCTGCCAGGGAATGAGTGATTTCGCCGTGGTTGGTTATCTTTATGCCCTTAAAATCGCCGCCTTTCACCATGGTTACACCGCTGTAAAAAGCGAACGCCATGCCAAAGGTATCAAAGCCTGCACCGATATTGGCTGTGGTTGCGGGAATTTTTACAATAACTTTATCGCACATAATCAAAGAACTCCTTAATCAATTACACGAATTACGCTGACAACACTGTCAACACAGTCCATATCGGCAAATTTTGTCATAGCGTTTTGAATATTTTCTTCCTTTACTTCGTGGGTAATCAAAACGATTTCGGATATACCGCTGTTTTCAATTTGTTTTTGAATAACGGAATCCAAAGAAACATTGTTTTTGCCGAAGGCTTCGGCGATTTGAGCCAAAACCATTGGTTCATCCTTAACCATCATGCGCAGAAAATAACTGCCTGTAATTTCGGAAATCGGTTTAACAACCTTATTATTGAAGAAACGCAGTCCGGAAATGCCTTTGGTGTTATTAACAACATTTTCGGCAGCCGCAATAACGTCGCCCACTACAGCGCTGGCGGTCGGCAGTTCGCCCGCACCTTTGCCGTAAAGCATGGAGGTGCCGATGGCATCGCCTTCCACAAAAACTGCATTGTAGGCTTCGTTTACAGATGCCAAAGGATGATTCTTTTTAATCAAAACGGGGTGAACTCTGACTTCGATTTGTTCATCGTTTTTGTCATCTGCTTTGGCAATGCCGAGCAGTTTGATAATATAGCCCAGCTGACCTGCATAAGAAATATCGTGTTTGGTAATTTTTGTAATACCTTCCACATAAACATCATCAAATGTTGTGTTGCTGTTGAAAGCGATGGATGCCAAAATTGCCATTTTTCTGGCGGCATCGTAACCTTCCACGTCGTTGGTGGGGTCGCTTTCGGCATAGCCCAATTCCTGAGCTTGTTTCAAGCAGGGTGCAAAATCTGCACCCGTTTCTGTCATCTCACTTAATATGTAGTTTGTGGTGCCGTTGACAATACCCATAACCTGTTTGATGTTGTTGGCTTTCATGGAATCTTTCAACGCATTGATAATGGGAATTGCACCGGCAACAGCAGGTTCAAACATCATGTCAACGCCGTTTTGGTCGGCGGCATCAAAAAGTTCTTTGCCATGGGCAGCCACCAAATCCTTGTTGGCTGTAACAACGCTTTTGCCGTTATTAAGCGCTTCCAAAATAATT
>JAHZFN010000312.1:2577-3631 GCA_019421315.1 Peptococcaceae bacterium
CTTTGGCAGGATGAATACCACCAATCAATTCCACAACAATGTCGATTTCATCGTTTAAAGTCAAGTCCTTGTAGTCGTTGGTAATAATGTCTGCTTGCAAACCTTCTGATTCAACAAGAGCCTTGGCATGTTCAAAATCCAAATCGCAAACCTTTGCAATGCGGATGTCGGTTGAACGTGAGGCAATCAACTCCCTGTTTCTTGTCAACACTTTCAGAGTACCGCCGCCGACGGTTCCCAAACCGATAATACCAACTGCTACCTGTTTACCCATAATTGCTGCACCTACTTTCTTAAAATTTGTTTAATTTTTATATTTTCTTGAATTTATCTAACTGAATTGATTAATAAAAATTTTTTAGCCTGCAATGTCACCGATAATTTCGGCGCTGATTACGCCGTCCAGCTTCAATATCGATGAAAGCAAAGTTCCCAAAGTCATTGTACATTCGGAAATTTCCGCCGTGATTGTGGCAACCGCCATACCCGAAAGAGGAATGTCCTGATTGATGGTGCTGATGTTGCAGTTGCTGGTTGCCAAAACATTAAGCACACTCATCAAAATTCCCGCTTTGTGGTTCATCTTGACGCTGAAGGTTACAACACGGTTGGTTTCCTGACGATAAAAAGGAAAAATGCCGTCTTTATATTTATAGAAAACACTGCGGCTGATACCAACCATTTTTACCGCTTCGTTAATATTTTTTGCCTCGCCCTTTGCCAGCAATGACTTTGCCCGGGCTGTTTTTTTCATTGCCTCCGGCAGAATGCTGTCGTAGATGATATATGCTTCCTGTTGTTCTGTCACTTGAGCATCCCTCCCATCAAAACAAGGCAGTTTATTTTTCAAGACCGTATTCGTATTGAATACAACATTGTATTGCAGAAGAACAAGTCTTTTTCTCAAGGACATTATTCCATTCTTCACGAACAATACAGGAGTAATTATAACAAATTTACTAGGGAATATCAAGGCTTTTTTCAATGTTTTTTCGATTTTTTTTATTTTTCCAAAATCGGACAAAAAACAACTTTTAAATCACCTGCAAAAGCG
>JAHZFN010000313.1 GCA_019421315.1 Peptococcaceae bacterium
AAAAAAGTTTTTGAAATCTGCCGTTGTGGAGCAGGGACATATTACCAAGCTTATCAGCAATTTCATTCTTTCGTCGCCGCAGGTTGCTTTTATTTTGAAAACGGACGGCAGAACCGTTCTGCATTCTTCGGGCAGCGGCAGTATGCAGCAGGCGGTTGTCGCCGTTTACGGCGCCGAAACTCTCGGCAATTTGGTTTCCGTGGCTTATGCCGATGCCAATATTAAAATTTACGGCTTGGTTTCAAAGCCGCCTTTTTCCCGCAGCAACCGCAAATATTATCATTTTTATGTCAACGGTCGTTTGGTGAAAAGCAGAGAGCTTTCTTATATGCTGGAGCTGGCATACGAAACCTTGCTGCCCGAAAGGCGCTATCCGGTCGGTATAATCTATTTGCAGGTTGACCCCAAAACCATTGATGTCAACGTTCACCCTGCCAAAACGGAAATTCGTTTCAGACAGCTTGATGTTGTTAAGAACGCCATGTCGGCGGCAGTAAAAGCCGCCCTTGCGCCCAAGGTTGCGGTTCCGAAAGCGAATTTGGAAAGCTTGGCGGAAGCCAAGCCTGCGACGGCGAAAAATGCCGCCCAAGCCGAAAACAATATCAAACAGACCGTCGGCAATTTGGAAATTCAAAGCGAAAGTGGCAAAACTTTCAAATTAAGCGATTTGTTCAGCTTTGGTACTGGTAAGACCGATAACGATACGCAGAAAAAAAATTATTCAAGCGATAAGCCGAAAACGACAGATGCGGCAACCGATGAAGCATTGAAACCGGTCGCAGAGGCAAAGCAAAGCAATTTGACGGCAAAAGCCGAAATCAAACCGCTGATTAAAATTGACGAAGACAACGAGCAGGGTTCTTTGAAAATTGCCGAAGCTGCCGCCAATCCTTTGTCTGCCGATTTGGATATGTCCGTTTCCAAACAATCGGATTTTACATCAAGGCTTTTCAGTATGCTGGTTGGTATCGGCGATGAGAAAAACTCCGAAAAGCAAACAGACAGCGAAAAAAATAACGAAGAAAAGATTAAGGAAGAAAAAAAACAGACGGCGACAACAGCCGAAAAACAAGAGTGTGAAACTCCCAACCCGTTTCAAATTTACAATGAATATCTGGGCTATTACGATGATAACGAAAACGGTGAAAACGGCGAAAAAACGGAAAAAGCCAACCCGATGGCAGGCTTGAACGGTTTGTTTAATTTGGGCGCTCTTTTGGGCGGGCAAAAGGCGCCGCAAACGGCGGAAAAGCCGCAGAAAATAGAGGCGGAGCAGGAGGAGCTTTTTGCCGCAAACGAGGTCAATCTTTTTACTGTTTTGCAGCCGATGGGTCAGCTTAACGCCAGCTATATCATTGCATCATACGGCGAGGATTTGTATATCATAGACCAGCACGCCGCCCACGAAAGAATACTTTACGAAGAGTTTTGCCGAAGCTTCAGCCAAAACCAAAATCAGGTCAGTATGCTTGCTGTACCTGCCGCGGTTGAGCTGGGCGATTTGCCAAAAGAATTGCTTTTGCAGAATTTGGAAGCCGTTACGGACTTTGGCTTTATTGTCGAGTATTTGGGCGGCAGTACCTTTGTTTTGCGTGGCGTGCCTTTGTGGTTTGCCAACGGCAAAGACAACGAAAACGTCCGCCGTTCCGATAATTTCCGCCAATCGGCGGAGGACTTTTTCCTGGACATGATGGATCGCATTGTGGGCAATGCTCAGGGCGAAAGCAATGCGGTGGATTTTTCCGCCTCGAACAAGGAGGAGCTTTTTACCATGGCCTGCAAAAATGCGTTCAAGGCAAATTGGTATTTGACGGATGCCGATATTACCTGGATTATGCAGAAGCTGGCTGTGGCAGAAAAACCGCTGACCTGTCCCCACGGCAGACCTACCGTGATTAAAATTTCCGACAGTGAAATCAGAAATCGTTTTATGAGGAGTTAAGAGTTTTGAAACTGAATTTGAAACCAAAATTAATAGTAATTCTCGGACCGACGGCAGTCGGCAAAACGGAGCTTTCGGTAGAATTGGCTTCTCGTTTAAACGGGGAAATCATCTCCGGCGATTCCATGCAGTTTTACAAATACATGGATATTGGCACTGCCAAAATCCGACCCGAAGAGATGAAAGCCAAAAACGGCAGTGTAATTCCGCACCATTTGATAGACTTTTTGACCCCGGATCAACCGTATTCCGTGGCGGATTTTCAAAAGGATTCCCAAAAGCTGGTTCTTGATATTAATGCTGATGGCAAAATTCCTGTTTTGGCGGGCGGCACAGGTCTCTATGTTTCGGCTTTGGTGGAGGGCTATACATTTATCGAGCATGAGAATTCCGACCATGAATTCCGCAGGCAAAAGCAGGCGGAATATGCTGAAAAAGGCGGCGAAGCAATGCTGGCGGAGCTGGCGGCGGTTGACCCGAAAGCGGCGGCTAAAATTGAGCCTGCCGACCGCAAAAAGCTTATTCGGGCTTTGGAGGTTTACCATTTGACGGGCAAAGCATTGAGCGAACAAAGCGCCAAAAATCCACCCGATTGGGATATAACCTTAATCGGTCTGCAAAGAGAGCGTGAACAGCTCTACGACCGCATTAACAGGCGGGTTTTGCAGATGATGGACGCAGGCTTTCTGTGGGAAGTGCAGAGTCTTTTGGCGATGGGTTACGGCAGAGAGCTGAAGCCCATGCAGGGTTTGGGCTACAAACAGCTTTGTATGTACCTTGACGGCGAAATAACCTACGAAGAGGCTATAACGTTGATCCAAAGGGATACCAGGCGGTTTGCCAAACGCCAGCTGACATGGTGGCGGCATAAGGAAAACATTAATTGGTTCGACTTAACCGATATTACCGATATTGAGCAAATTTTACCTGAGATAATTAAAGTGTGCCAATAATAAATAAACGGCCTTTTGCATAGAATTTAGGCAGAAGGTCGTTTTTTTTGGCGGTGTGATTATGCGGGTTTGCTTTGATATACAGGATT
>JAHZFN010000314.1:0-513 GCA_019421315.1 Peptococcaceae bacterium
AAAAAGGCTTTCATTTGACAGAGATTGCGGGCGGCTGGCAGTTTTTGACAGACGATGAATTTGCGCCGCAGATTGAACGGCTGTATAACCCCAGAAAGCAGGTGCTTTCCAAAGCCGCCCTGGAAACCTTGGCTATCATCGCTTACCGCCAGCCCATAACCAGACTGGAAATCGAAAATATTCGCCAGGTAAAAATCGACGCCATGGTAAACAAGCTGATGGATAAAAAATTAGTTAAAGAGGTAGGGCGGATGGAAACCCCCGGCAAGCCGATTTTATACGGCACAACCAGAGAGTTTCTGGAGTTTTTCGGCATAGATTCCCTGAAAGATTTGCCGCCTTTGGAAAATTTCGCCCAAAGCTTTGATAATATGGAGGAGGAAATCAATCTTTTCAATCTGCCGTCGAGCAATGCCGAAGAAACAGACAACAATACGGAAAACAATGGCAATTTACAATAAAAATTCTCAGCAAAACAAATACGAAATAAAGATATAAAAGATTGATTTCCTC
>JAHZFN010000314.1:523-2163 GCA_019421315.1 Peptococcaceae bacterium
CTTTAAGGCTCGTTTTTTTTGCGTATTTATTAATAATTTGTATTAAAAATATTAAAGAATTTATGTCAAATCGCTTTTTACCGAATATTAATATTATAAAAAAGACAGACGGAGGATACGCATGAACAATACAGGCAATTATGAAGATTTCGTTAACGACGGCGAAACAAGAGATAAAAACCGAACAAACGATAACAGTACGGCGAAAAACAATGGGGGTATCGGCAGGCTGGATGTTTTTGTTTTTACATGCAATGCTGCTCTGCCCGTTGAGGGAGCAAAAGTCAAAATCTATACAATCGGCACCGACGGACGCCAAAATGTTTTGTATGAAATGACTTCGGGGTTTGACGGCGAAACGGAGGCAGTTTCCTTGGAAACTCCGAACATAGAAAATTCCATGTTCCCCGATAATCAAGCTTTTGCTTATTATTACGTCAGCATTGAGCATCCCGATTATGTTCCCATTACCGATTTTGAAGTGCAGGTTTTCCCCAACACGCTTACTATTTTGCCAACGAATTTACAGCCGGGAAATGGGGTGTATTGATTATGGTATTACCGGTTCCCATTGTTCCAGAAAACATTACGGTACACCTGGGCAGACCCGACCAATACTCCCAAAATGTTACGGTACCGTTCATTAATTACATCAAAAATGTGGCGTCGAGCGAAATTTACCCCACTTGGCCCGAAGCCGCAATCCGAGCCAATATTTACGCTCAAATTTCATATACACTGAACAGAATTTACACAGAGTGGTACCCCAGCCAGGGTTACGACTTTGATATAACCAGCAGCACCCAGTTTGACCATTCCTTTGTTTACGGCAGAGATATTTTTGACAATATTTCCAATATTGTGGACGATATATTTGACAGCTATATCCGCAGAACAGGGCAGGTTGCCCCGTACATTTCGCCTTACTGCGACGGCGTGCGCACCCAGTGCAACGGTTTAAGCCCATGGGGTACGGTGGAATTGGCAGAGCAGGGCTTAAATTCATTTGAGATTTTACAGTATTACTACGGCGATGATATAGAGCTGGTGGTTAATGCGCCGATGGCGGCCGACGTGGAATCATACCCCGGCAGACCACTGCGTTTGGGCGATTTCAACAGCAACGTGCAGCTTATTCAAACCAGATTAAACCGCATTGCGGGCAATTATCCCAATATCCCCAAGATTTATCCCGTCAGCGGTGAATTTGACGCCATAACGGAAAGCGCCGTCCGCAAATTTCAGGAAATTTTTTCTTTGACCCCTGACGGTATCGTGGGCAAAGGCACATGGTACAGAATTTCCTATATTTATTCTGTGGTGAAAAAGCTGGCAGAGGTTGAATCTGAAGGCGTGCAGTACGGTTTGGAAACATTACAGTTCCCGGGCGTTTTGCAGTTGGGAGACACAATTCACGGCGTCGATATTTTGCAGTATTTTCTCAGTGTCAATGCTCTTTTTAATCCTTTTTTGCCTGCCGTTGAAATCACGGGAGTTTTTGACGAGCCGACGGAAAATGCCGTCCGAGCTTTTCAAATTTATTACGGACTGCCCGAAACAGGCGTGGTGGACGATGCTACCTGGAGCCGAATTTACGATGTTTTCATCGACAATTCCCAGGTAATTCCCGATACGGTCAG
>JAHZFN010000315.1 GCA_019421315.1 Peptococcaceae bacterium
CCAAACCCCCAAACAATTAACTGCCCAACAGGTTACGGTGAAAATTCCCGAAACCGTTACCCTGAAAGCAGGAGGCAAGGAAAAAATCAACGTCGGCGTTGAGTTGACGGAAGCGGGCAAAGCCGAGCTTGATAAGCTTTTCCCCAACGGCATTTTTATCGAGGGCTTTGTAACCTTAACTCCCGTAAGCGGCGATGAGGTTTCTCTTTCCTATCCTTTCATGGGCTTTTACGGTGAGTGGAACGATGTTCCCGTTTTCGATTCCGATATTTACGACGGCGAAACGGCTGCCGTTTGCGAAATGCAGCTGGGTCAGTTCGACGTTACAACAGGCGGCGGCTATATCCTCGGTCATAACCTTTATGTTAAAGGCGCAGCCAATTACGAGGCTGACAAAATTGCCATAAAAGGCGGCGACAAAACTCAGTCCGTAACTGCCGTAACATCTTTGCTCCGCAGTGTGGATTCTCTGGAATTTTCTGCTGCTGACAGCGAAGATAACGTAGTTTATTCCGAAACC
Source organism: Peptococcaceae bacterium (assembly GCA_019421315.1). GTDB lineage: Bacteria > Bacillota > Dehalobacteriia > UBA4068 > UBA4997 > JAHZFN01. The sequence goes on from JAHZFN010000315.1 coordinate 521, forward strand.
GACCTCAACGTTTGCAAAACCTATCATATGGGCGAGGCTTTCCACACCCCGATGGCAGCCAAAGGCTGGGTTCCCATCGACACCTGGAATGACCCGCTGGAAGACGGCAATTATATCTACACGGTAACCGGCACGCTGGGCGGCAAAGCTCAGTCTGTTCATTTCCCCGTTGTCATCGACAGCCAAAAACCGGAGGTTGTTTCCTCCGAAATCAGCGGTTCTCTGTGGAAAGTTAAAGTTAAGGACAATCATTATGTGCAGGCTGTTTGCGTAACGGAAAACGGCAATTCGGCTCTGACCGAATGGCAGGAACCCGACGCCAAAGCCGCAGGCGAAACCACGGAGCTGGTTTTCGATCTTTCTCAGCCCGAATTTAAAGGTTTGAGTCAGGCGAAAATTGCCATGGTTGATTATGCAGGCAATCAGTTTGTTTCCGAATATTATTCTCTGGCAGGCTCTGCCGTTGTTTACCCCGAATCTGTCAGCCTCAGCAAAAACGAGGTTATCATGACAGAGGGCGACACAACTCAGATTACGGCGAATGTTCTTCCCGCCAACGCTTCCAACCGCACCGTAAGCTGGAGTTCTTCCGAACCAACTGTTGCCGAGGTTGACACCAACGGCAATGTTACCGCTATAAAAGAAGGCACCGCCATCATCACCGCCAAGACTGTCAACAATCTGACGGCAAGCTGCGTGATCACGGTTCAGGCGGCGGAAAACCCCGAACCGCAGGTTAAGCCTGTTTTGGCATCCCTTGCCGTTCCTGCCGTTGTTACCGACAACACAGCGATTCCTTTTACTTTCTCTTTGGAACAGATGAGCAAGGTGGCGACGGTTTCTTTCAGCTTTGAAAAAACCTCCGCTTTGAACTGCACAAATCTGATTGGCTTGAACGGTTTCACTTATCTCGGCATTAAATGGACGGACAGCGACCACGGCGTTATGGCGTTAAGCTATCTGCAAGGCGGGGCAGGCGGCAGCTTGACCAAAGCTGACCTGACAGATGTTGCCCGCTTGATCATGGCAACGGAAATGACCTCAGGCAGCTGCGGCGTTAAGCTGACGGGCGTTACCGTTACAGGTTATGACGACAACGGCGAACCCGTATATCTGACGTCGGAAATCAAAAAAGCCGACGCCGAAACCAACATCACCGACCGAAACCGTTACGACCTGAACAAGGACGGCGTTGTGGATTTGCTGGATATTACATTTGCCCAGAAATATTACAGATACACTCCCGACAGTCAAGGCTGGAGCAGTGTTTCCCACTGCGACTTGGACGGCAACAACATCATCGACATTGAAGACATGATTTTAGTCCTCTTAGCATTTTAGCGACGTCGTGTTGTTAAACTTCGGACAGCGGTCAGGCAGCTATGATAGTTCGGAGAAACCTGTTAGTGCGCATTCGTTTTTGTTATCTGGGTGCTTGGCGATTTTCGTGCTTAGATAATTTATCGTTTAAATTCGGTATTACCCTGTTACACAAGACAATTACGAAACTCCAATGCGTATTAAAATTTTTTAAATCACAAAATATATCATTATAAGATAGATGTACAAAGAAAAAGAACAAGAAAAAACAAGGCTGTTAAACAGCCTTGTTTTTTTGCTGAAATTTGTTGAAAAATCTTAAATATCGTGGTAACCGGGGTCTTCGGGGATGACTACGGCGGCGATGATGTAAAAAAGCAAAAGCGGTACAATTGCCGTGCAAAGACCGATGACAATTACCAGCAGACGCACAACGGTGGCGTCAAGATTTATGTAGTCTGCCAAGCCGCCGCAAACTCCGCAGAGCTGACGGTTGGTTTTGGAACGATACAATTTTTTCATTTTTCCGCACCTCTTTTCGATGATTTTTATTGTTACTATATACTTGAAATTACACTTGAAATTTGCTGCCGAGCGGCGGTATAAAACGGCGGCGCAGCTTGCTTTTTGCCGACTGCGCCGAATTTTATCTTGATTATTTTTTGCTAATTATTTTTTGCTTTGGTCGTTATTTTGCGCTTGTTTTTGCTGCTGTTTTTTCCAGCTGTCTTTCAGGGAAACAATGCGGTTGAAAACGAAACGGTTGTTTTCGGAATCTCTGTCCACGCAGAAATAACCTGTCCGCATGAACTGGAATTTTTCGCCGACCATGGCGTAAATGCGTTCCATTTTGGCGTTTTTTACTTCCAATGAATTTTTGTTCATGGTGGCAATGAAATCCGTACCTTCGGGAACGTCGTATGGATTGCTCTGTTCAAACAGGTAATCGTACAGACGAACTTCCACATCCATGCAGTCGTTGGCGTTTACCCAATGGATTGTGCCTTTGACCTTTTTGCCGCTGTTGTCGCAGCCGCTCTTGGTTTCAGGGTCATATGTGCAGTGGATTTCGGTTATTTCGCCGTTTTCGTCCTTAACAACGCTTTCGCATTTGATGATGTAGGCGCCTTTCAGGCGAACCTCGCCCTCAGGTTTCAGGCGGAAATATTTGCGGGGCGGGTTTTCCATGAAGTCGGATTTTTCAATATAGATTTCACGGCTGAAAGAAACCATTCTTTTGCCCCGTTTTTCGTCTTCGGGATTGTTTTCGATGGCAAGCATTTCGTGTTCGCCTTCGGGATAGTTGTCGATAATCACTTTAATGGGATCCATAACGCACATCAGGCGGTCGGCCTTTTTGTTCAAATCCTCACGAATGCAGTGTTCCAAAAGGGCAATATCCACCATGCTGTCGGCTTTGGCAACGCCGATTCTTTCGCAGAAATCACGGATAGATTCGGGTGTGTAGCCGCGGCGGCGCAGTCCTGAGATGGTTGGCATTCTGGGGTCATCCCAGCCGCTTACATAGCCTTCTTCCACCAGGCGGCGCAAAAAGCGTTTGCTCATGACGGTGTTGGTGATGTTCAAACGGGCAAATTCTATCTGCCTTGATTTGCAGGGCATATCCAGATTTTCCAAAACCCATTCGTAAAGAGGACGGTGAATTTCAAATTCCAAAGTGCAGATGGAATGTGTAATACCTTCCAGAGAGTCGGAGATGGGGTGCGCAAAGTCATACATGGGATAAATGCACCATTTGTCGCCTGTGCGGTGGTGGTGTCCGTGCTGAATGCGGTAAATTACCGGGTCGCGCATGATAAAGTTGGGAGAGGCCAAGTCGATTTTGGCACGCAGAGTATAGCGGCCGTCCTCAAACTCGCCGTTTTTCATTCTTTCAAAAAGCTCCAAATTTTCTTCGATGGGACGGTCACGGTAGGGGCTGGTTGCAGGCACGCCGATGCTGCCTCTGTGCTCCCGCATTTGGTCGGCGTTTAGCTCGCAGACATATGCCTTGCCCTCTTTGATCAGCTTTACGGCACATTCGTAAATGGTGTCGAAATAATCGGATGCAAAATACAGACGGTCTGCCCAGTCGAAGCCCAGCCAGTGAATGTCCTCTTTGATGGAGTCGATAAATTCCACTTCTTCTTTGGAGGGGTTTGTGTCGTCAAAACGCAGATTGCAAAGACCGCCGAATTTTTTTGCCGTGGTGAAGTTCAGGCATATGCTTTTGGCATGGCCGATGTGCAGGTAACCGTTGGGTTCCGGCGGAAAACGGGTGTGTACATTGTGGTCAAAACGATTGTTTTCAATATCTGCTTCAATTTGCGAATGAATAAAATTCTTCGCCATAACTTCTTCTGTCATGTTTTTTCCCTCCGTTAATTGCTGTATTGTCAACCTGCCGAGGCGGTTTATGCCGCCTGTTTTTTCCAACAGGGTAAATTGCTCTATACTATATTATTGTATAACTTTTCCCTGATATATGCAAGTTTTTTGCCGATTTTTTGTGAGTTTATCAGACAAAATTGCCTGAAATTTTTTTGTTTGATGTTTATTTTGAAATAAAATCGGCAAACAAAAATTTGCTGTATTTTGACAGCGTAAGAACAAAGAAATGCTTCCGCAATTATTTAGCGGTTTGGCGGCGATAAAAAAATAAGGAACGATAAGCCAAAGCTTGTCGTTCCTTAAAAATTTATTGGTTATTTGACAAGCCAAAGCCTGTCGCCGCTTAAAAATCATGTTAAAAAAATTTATTAATAATTTATTGATTTTCTTTGGCGGTTCGCCAGTTTACCAAAATCAAAAGGAAAAGCACCGCCGCAAAAAGCAGAGTGGATACGGCGTTGACTTCGGGGCTGACGCCTTTTCTCGCCATGGCATAAATGGCGATGGAAAGGTTTTGCACGCCGTTGCCGGTGGTGAAAAAGCTGATGACAAAATCGTCCAGAGAAAGGGTAAAGGCGAAGATAGCACCTGTAACAATGCCGGGCATTAAATTTGGCAGCATAACCTTGCGGAAGGCCGTGAAAGGCGTGGCGCCCAAATCAAGCGCCGCCTCGTAAAGGTTAGGCTTCATCTGGCTCAGCTTCGGCATAACGGAAAGCACAACATACGGCACGCAAAAGGTGACGTGCGCCAAAAGCAGACTGACGGAGCCGAAAGGAATCCGCATGAAGATGAAAAGCATCATCAATGCCACGCCTGTTACAATGTCGGGGTTCAGAACAGGCAGATAGGTTGTGTTCATAACCAATTCGCGGGGTGTTTTTTTCAGCTTGGCGATGGCGATGGCAGCGGCTGTGCCGATGACTGTGGAAATCAGTGCCGCTAAAACGGCGATTACCAATGTGTAGTAAAGGGCGCTCATGATGGTTTCGTTGGAAAACAGGCTTTTGTACCAGTCGAAGGTAAAGCCGCCCCAATGACCTCTGTATTCGCTGGCGTTAAAGGAATAAACGATCAGCACGGCGATGGGCGCATACAAAAACAAAAACACCAAAGACATATAAAATATTTTGCCTGCTTTGCCCAGGCTTTTTTTGTGAGAAATTTTCATCAGAACATACCGCCTCCCACGTCGTCTTTGCTGCCTGTCAGCTTCATAATATACATGGAAATCAAAATCAGCACCATCATCAAGATGGAAATTGCCGAGCCGAAATACCAGTTGCCCGCTTCCACAAACTGTTTTTCGATCAGGTTACCGATCAGCGTGTACTGACCGCCGCCCAAAAGGCGGGATATAACGAAGGTGGTAACTGCGGGCATGAAAACCATGGTAACGCCCGTCATGACGCCGGGCATGCTTTTCGGCAGCACAATTTTCAGGAAAACCTGAAAGCGGTTGGCACCCAAATCCTCCGCTGCCTCAATCAGGGCGTGATCCATTTTCACCATAACGGAATAAATGGGCAGAATCATGAAAGGCAAAAAGTTATAAATCAAACCCAAGTAAACGGCGCCCGATGTGTAGAGCATTTGAATCGGCTCAAAGCCCACCCAGCCCAATATAATATTAATGATACCTTTTTTTTCCAGAAGAGTCATCCAGGCGTAGGTTCGGAGCAGCATATTCATCCACATCGGTAAAATGCAGAGAAACATCAGATATTTTTTGCGGACAAAATCGCTGGTGGTCAGTATCAAAGCCAGCGGATAGCCGATGATTAAACACCAGACGGTGCAGAAAAAGGCAATTTTTAACGATCGCCATAAAACCCCAAGATAAATCGGGTCAAAGAATTTTTGATAGTTTTCCCAGGTAAAGCCGCCCTCAATGTTGGTAAAGCTGTAATATATAACGATAATCAGCGGCACAATGATGAAAATTGCCATCCAGATTATGTACGGCGTGGACAAAAGCCTGCGAGTTCCTGCTTTCAAAGCTTTTCCTCCCTTCCGCAAGGCGCATAATTTGCGTGAAACTAAAAAAACAAATATTATAATATAGTAGAAATTTAATAATAGTAGAAATTCGGTAAAATTTTAGTTGACAATCAAAAATCCCATTCGGTTCTTTCCATGATATGAATGGCATCAGGCTCGATGTTCATGCCGATTTCCGCACCGACTTCGGCATATTTAATGTTTTGAATGAGCCAGCAAAAGCCGTCTTTGGCGGCGGATTCCACCGTCATTTCGTAATGCATACCGTAGAAAACGACGGATTTGACAACGCCCCGCAGCATTCCCTGTTCGGGCGAGGTCATCACGATGTCCTCGGGGCGAACCACAACGTCCACGGGAGCATTTACGCCGAAGCCGCTGTCCAGGCAAACAAATTCACGGTCAGAAAATTTAACCAGCAAATCCTTAAGCATGGTGCCTCGAATGATGTTGCTTTCGCCGATGAAGTCGGCAACAAAGGCGTTTTTCGGTTCGTTGTAAATGTCAACGGGAGTACCATTTTGCTGAATGACACCTTTGTTCATAACCACAACGGTGTCGCTCATGGCAAGAGCCTCCTCCTGGTCGTGGGTAACATACATAAAGGTGATTCCCAGGTGTTTCTGCATATTTTTCAGTTCCAGCTGCATATCCTGGCGCATTTTCAAATCCAAAGCCGCCAGAGGTTCATCCAAAAGCAGAATTTTCGGTTGGTTTACCAAGGCGCGCGCCATGGCAACCCTTTGCATTTGACCGCCTGAAAGGGAGTCTGTCCAGCGTT
>JAHZFN010000316.1:0-3094 GCA_019421315.1 Peptococcaceae bacterium
GTTTCTGAATTAAAGTAAATTAAATTAAAGTAAATTAAGGTAAGATAAATGTTGTTTTTATAAAACGTAGAAAATTATGCTGACAGCCTGCAAAATGCTGCCGAAAATCACGAATATGTGAAAAACGGAATGTAAATAGGCTTTTTTCTTGCCCAAACCGTAAAGTACAGCACCCAACGTGTAGGCAACACCGCCCGCCAGAAGCCACAGAAAGCCCGGCATTGTCAAAACGGCAATTGTGGGTTTCAAGGCAGCCACAATCAGCCAACCCATGGCAATATAGCAAATCATGGAAAATTTGCTGTATTTCTTCAGGTCAATGCCGTTTAAAGCAGCTCCCAAAAGGGCAAAACCCCATTCCGCACCAAAAACAACCCACGACAAAACGGGATATTCGGGACGCATGGCAGAAAGCAAAATGGGCGTGTAGGTTCCCGCAATCAAAAAATAGATGGTGCAGTGGTCGATAACCTGCATAACCTTTTTGCTGGTATCGGTTCGCAAACCATGGTAAACGCTGGACACGGAATAAAGAGCGATTAAGCAAAAGCCGTAAATGGCGCCGCTGACCACACCCCAAACGTTATGGTGAGCCGCCGCCGCGATTATGCAGATGACCAAAATAAAAATGCTCAAACCGCCGCCCACAATATGAGTTATCATATTCATGCATTCTTCGCCTTTGGTGTAGTTGGGCAGGGTGCGGTTGATTAAAGGTGTTCTTTCCAATTTTTTCGGCCTCCGTTTATAAATAATCTTTTTAATAATTATAATTTAAGTTGTATTATATTATGTATGCGTTATGCAGATTTTTTCAAAAAAGCATTTTTTGCATTTTGCGATTGCCGTTTACGCCGCCCTCGTTTTCTCATATCTATTTACCTTTTTGCCGATTGCCCGCCGAAAATTTTTTGTTAAAAATTATTTGTTTTTGTAAAAGAAAAGCGCCATCGTTCCGGGTCCCACATGAGCGCCGGTAACGGGTTCGTAACAGACGGAGAGCAAATCCCCCACAAAGCCGATTTTTTTCAGCATTTGCGTCAGCTTTTCGGCGTCCTCTTCACTGTCCGCATGGGCAATGCCCACAGGAAAATGAAAATCACCCACCAGCTCCTTGTATTTTGCCGCCAAAGCCTCCAGAGCTTTTTTTCTGCCCCGTATTTTGTCAAAAAGCACAATTTTGCCGTTATCCCCCATAAGCAGGGGTTTAATGCTGAGCATATTGCCCACGATGGCGGTCATTTTGGAAATTCTGCCGCCTTTCCGCAAATATTTCAAATCCTCAACTGTAAAGTATTGACACATTTTTTCAGTATTTTCTGTGGTTTTTGCCACAACCTCCTCAAAGCTGCAGCCATTTTCGACGAATTTTGCCGCATAAAGCACAGGCAAGCCCTCGCCCAAGGAAGCCCCCTTGGTGTCGATTGCCGCCATTTTGCGGCCGGGATAATCCGCCCGCAAAAGCTCCAGCGCCTGCTCGGCGGCGTTGACAGTGCCGCTGATACCCGAGGAAATGCCAACGTATATAATGTCCTCACCCGCCTGCAAAGTCTCGGCAAAGGCATCGCAGAAATCATGAACGTTGGTCATTGATGTGGTTATATCGGCGTTTTTGCGCATAGCGTCATAAAAAGACTTGCCGTCAAACTCCTGTTCGGTATCCTCGGCGTATTCCTTGCCGTCGATGTAGTAGTGCAGAGGGATAACCTTGATACCGTGCTTTTTGGTCAGCTTTTTCGGTAAATTGGCGGCAGTATCCGTAAAAATCCTAATCATTAATCAACTCTCTCCTTTCCCCAGAAGAACAGAGCGACTGTTCCGGGGCCCGTGTGGCTGCCGATGGTGGTGCCGATGTCGTTAATCACCACATGACCGTTCATTTTGGGGAATTTGCTTTCCACCAAATCAGCAACCGCCTTGGCATCGTCGTAGCAATTGGAATGACAGATGTAGCATTTTTCGCTGTAATCGGTGCCGTTGTCAGCGTTTTCTTCCATCCTTTTAACAATTTCCTGAATAACTCTTTTTTTGGTGCGGACTTTGCTGCGGGGAATCAAGCGCCCCAAATAATCCACGTTCAGCAGAGGGCAGATGTTCAGCATACCGCCGAAAAAACCCGCCGTTTTGGAAACTCTGCCGCCTTTGATAAAAAATGTCAAATCCGACGAGAAGAACCAGTGGTGAACCCGCAGCTTGTTGGCTTCCGCCCAGTCGAAAATTTCTTCCATGGTTTTACCCTCATCCCGCAAATCTGCCAGCTTATCCATGAACAAGCCGTAGCCGGAGGAGGCAGCCAGAGAATCCAAAATCATGATTTTGCGTTCGGGAAACCGCTCTCTGGCAATGTTGGCGGCGCCGACTGCCGAATTGTAGCTGCCGGAAATCCCCGAAGAAAGGCAAACGTGCAGAATATCCTTGCCCTCCTGCAAAAATTTTGTAAAATATTCCAGATATTCATTGATGTTCACCTGAGAAGTCCGAACGGAAGCGCCGTCCGCCAAGGCTTTGTAAAAATCCTCCAGGGACATACTTTTTCCCAAATCGTCAGGATAATCCTTGCCGTCCAGATTATAATGAAAACAAACGAAATGCAAATCTCTTTCTGCAAAATGCTCTCTTGAAATATCAGCTGTCGAACAGCAGCTGAGAATAAAATTGTTTGTCATAAATAAATTCCTCCTGCAAAAATTTTCGCAAACACAAAAAACGCTTTTTTCTCTCATCTGCGCATTTTGTATTTTTCTTTTAAGATTTTTCAATTTTTACAAATTTTTACAAATTTTTACATTTTTGTTTTTTCCAAAAGATCGGCTTTGCTGTTTCAAACAAATTGCAAAGCCACGGCTGCGCCTTTTATGCAATGCGCCCAAACGCATTTGTTAAATTTGCGCCGCCGCCAAAGAGTTAAACCGTTCAAAAGCAATTCCGTCAATTTTTTATTTCTTTATTTTATTTATTTATTTTTCTTTTATTCGGTAAAACAGCTAAACCCAAACAAACCGTTTTACCTTTAGACGAAATTACTTTATTTAGTTTTGCGATATTCACCGTTTTATTATTTTGGTTGTTTATTGAGCTTCGGCGTTTTGTTTGC
>JAHZFN010000316.1:3104-3581 GCA_019421315.1 Peptococcaceae bacterium
CCGCAAACCCCAAAACCGCTAAAATATAACGGATAAATCTGCAATAAAAAATATATTCCCTAACGAAAGCGAAAATTCAATTTGCGCAGTTTTTGCAGGCTGCACAAAGCCGCCGAAAAAGCGCATACTGTTTTCCGCCTCCTTTAATATCATACGGCGAGAACGGCAAAAAGGCAACCTACTGTTTGCAAAACCCAATTCTACTGCAAAAAACAAGGAGTAGAATCGCCTGCTAAACGACCTACTCCTTAATAATTCGGGTTCTACCTTATGCTTTTTTCTTTGTTTTATTGTTTTATTGTTTTTTTTGCTTTTTCAGACAGATTTTCCGCAAATCAATATATAATCAGCATATTGTGCCGAAAAAATTTAGGCTCAGCTTTTTGCTTTTTGGTTCTCCTTTTTGCTTTTTGGTCTTTTCTTTATGCAAAAGCTCAAAAAAACCATAAACTCTGCCGGTATCGCCACCAGGAAAAG
>JAHZFN010000316.1:3591-15153 GCA_019421315.1 Peptococcaceae bacterium
ATACTTCAAAAGCGCCAAATAAATCAGCAAAATGATACTGAAAACCAAAACTCCGACGATAATTCGGTTGTGGCGGCCTTGGTTCCAAATCGAGTTCAAAACCAAAAGAGTTACCAAAGAAGCGGGGATTGCCGAAACGAAAATTATCCAAAAAGTATGCCCCAAAATCCAGAAAATAACAAAAATCAAAATTGCCAAAGTCCAGATGCCGAAGATGGAAATCAGGGTAATTATTGTAGGATTGTATTCCGCCAAGGCCTCTTCTTTTTCGGTCATTTTCGGTTCCCATTGGTCGTGGCTGTTGATTAAATAGTCCACACTGACGCCGAAAATTTCCGCCATTTTTTTCAAAACCGAGGCGTCGGGCAAAGCTTCGGCTCGCTCCCATTTGGAAACCGTTTTGTCGGAATAGTTGATTTTTTCGCCCAAATCCGCCTGGGTCATGCCCGCCTCCGTGCGCAGTTTGATCAGGTTGCTGGCAAAAATCAGCTTCAAATCGTCCATTATACCACTCCGTTTTGTTTAATTTCTCTTAAAATTTATTGACAGCCATTATCAATAAAAATTTGATATATTTCGCCGATTGCACAGCGGCAAAACAGCTTATCATAATTTTCTTAAAATATTGTATGTAAATTAATGATAACATAAATTTTAAGCTGTTGCAATTAATCGCCGCCGTCTTGTCATAAAAAAACAAATTTCCCGGCAAAATCTTCGGCGGTTCGCTCCGCCGCCTGCCCAAATCGCCGCCGCCCGTTTTTATTTTCGGCAAAAACCATAGTGAAATCTGTTATTTAAGGCGTTTATGTGGTATAATAAGCTGTTAGATTGTTTTTTGCAGACAAGCGGCGCCCAAAACGGCGGCTGCGTTTCTTCTATTATTTCTTCTATTATATATATATTATTAAATTCAGCGAATTAAGGAGGGCTTTATGTCATTGTTTCAACTAAAAAGCGATTACAAGCTGACAGGCGATCAGCCGCAGGCGGTTGACACCCTGGTCAAAGGCATAGTGAACGGCGAAAAACACCAAACTCTGCTGGGTGTTACGGGTTCGGGCAAAACTTTCACCATGGCAAACGTTATCCAAAAAGTGGAAAAGCCCACATTAATCATCGCCCACAACAAAACGCTGGCAGCGCAGCTCTACGGCGAATTTAAGGAATTTTTTCCCGACAACGCCGTGGAATATTTTGTCAGCTACTACGATTATTACCAGCCTGAGGCGTACATCGCCCACAGCGACACCTATATCGCCAAGGACGCCTCCATTAACGACGAAATTGAAAAACTGCGCCATTCCGCCACAGATTCCCTGCTGCAAAGGCGGGATGTGATTGTTGTGGCTTCGGTTTCCGCCATCTACGGCTTGGGTTCGCCGGAGGACTACCAAAACATGATGGTTTTTCTGCGGGTTGGGCAGACCATCGACCGAGACGAGCTTTTGCGCCGCGTCATCGACATTCAGTACAGCCGCAACGAAAGAGACTTCAAACGGGGTACTTTCCGTGCCAAGGGCGACGTGGTGGACGTTTATCCCTCCGCCTACACCGACCGAGGTATCCGCATTGAGTTTTTCGGCGACGAAATAGAAAGCCTGGCAGAGCTGGACACCCTGACGGGCGAAATTTTGAGCCGTACCAAATATGTCAACATTTTCCCCGCCAGCCACTATGTTACGGAGGATTTGAAGCGAAAAGCCGCCATTGAAAAAATCCGCCTGGAGCTGGCGGACCGCTTGGAATTTCTGCGGGGCGAAAACAAGCTTTTGGAAGCTCAAAGGCTGGAGGAACGCACCAATTTTGACCTGGAAATGTTGGAGGAAATCGGCTACTGCAACGGCGTTGAAAACTATTCCCGTCATTTGGCGGGGCGTGCCGCAGGCGAGGCGCCCTACACCCTGATGGACTATTTTCCCGACGACTACCTTTTGATGATTGACGAATCCCACGTTACTCTGCCCCAGATACGGGGTATGTATGAGGGCGACCGTTCCCGCAAAAACTCTCTGGTGGAATACGGCTTCCGTCTGCCGTCTGCCCTGGACAACAGACCTTTGAAATTTGCCGAATTTGAAGAAAGGGTTAATCAGGCAATCTATGTTTCGGCAACGCCGGGTGAATACGAGCAAACCCACAGCACCGTTTTGGCGGAACAAATCATCCGCCCCACAGGGCTTTTGGACCCCACAATCGAACTGCGCCCCATCGAACACCAAATCGACCATTTGCTGGGCGCCATCAATGAAACCGTCGCCAAGGGCAACCGTGTTTTGGTAACAACCCTCACCAAACGTATGGCGGAAGACCTGACCGATTACCTGAACGAAGCGGGCGTCAAGGTTCGTTATCTCCATTCCGATGTCAAAACTCTGGAGCGTATGGCGATTATCCGAGATTTACGCATGGGTGAATTTGATGTTTTGGTGGGTATCAACCTGCTGCGGGAGGGCTTGGACTTGCCCGAGGTTTCTTTGGTTGCCATTTTGGACGGCGACAAGGAGGGCTTTCTGCGTTCCCACCGTTCCCTCATTCAGACCATCGGCAGAGCCGCCAGAAACGCCGAGGGGCACGTTATCATTTACGCCGACCATATGACGGATTCTCTGGAAGCCGCCATCAAAGAAACGGAGCGGCGGCGGGAAATTCAGATTAAATACAACCAAGAACACGGCATTGTTCCCAAAACCATCATCAAGGATATCCGAGACGTGGTCAGCACCATCATGCCCGAACCCAAAGAGGGCAAAGGCAAAAAAGGCATCAAAATGACCAAAAAAGAAAAAGACAAGGTTATCCGCAGTTTGGAAAAAGCCATGCGGGAGGCGGCGCACAAGCTGAACTTTGAAGAAGCCGCCCGTCTGCGGGATGTCATCATGGAAATCCGCGCAGACAACTGAAACTCAGCAAATTAAAATTATTAAAATCAAAAACCGACAGGAGAGATGCATAATGAAAAAACAAAAAGTTTGGCTGGTGATGTTATTAATTGTACTGATGAGCCTCGTTTTGAGCGGCTGCGGCATGGCAGGTCTGAAAGACGACGAGGTTCTGAACATTTACAACTGGGGCGAATACATGGACCCCGATGTTTTAAAGGATTTTACGGCGGAAACGGGCATTGAGGTTAAGTACGAAGAGTTTACAACCAACGAAGATATGTACACCAAGCTGCGTTCCGGCATCGGCAAATACGACATCATCATTCCCTCGGACTACATGATCGAGCGCATGATCAAAGAAGATATGCTGTACGAAATAGATTTTTCGCAAATTCCCAATCTGGCGAACATCGACGAAAATCTTATGCACCTTTCCTATGACCCCGAACAAAAATATTCCATACCCTTTACCTGGGGCACAGTGGGCATTGTTTACAACACCGACTACATCCAAATCCCCGAAGAAGAGGTTGGCTGGGGTATGCTTTTTGACGAAAAATACAAAAAACAAATCCTGATGTCCGACTCCGTCCGAGATTCCGTCGGCATGGCTCTGGCGCACCTGGGATATTCCCAAAACAGCCGCGACCCCCAAGAGCTGGCGGAAGCCGAACAGCTGCTCATCGACCAGAAGCCTTTGGTTTTGGCATACGTTGTGGACGAAGTGCGTGATTTAATGCTGGCAGAGGAAGCCACGGTGGCCTTGGTTTGGTCGGGTGAGGGTATGCTTTTGGAGCAGGAAAGCGAAAACCTGAAATTCGTTTTGCCCAGAAGCGGCTCCAATCTTTGGGTTGACGCCATGGTTATCCCCAAAACCGCCCAAAACATCGACTACGCCCAAAAATTCATGGATTACGTTTGCAGGGAGGATATTTCTGCCCGCATTTGCGACTATATCGGCTACGCCACGCCCAGCAAAGCCGCCCGCAAATATCTGGACGAAGACCTGGTAAACAATTTCAACGCCTACCCCGACGAAGATTTTATCCGGAACAAAACGGAAATGTTCAGAGACCCCAGCGATTTTCTGGAAGAATACGACCGCATCTGGACCGAAATCTTTTCTTCTTAACGACGTGGATTTTTTTACGACGTCGTGTTGTTAAAGTTATTGACGTGGTGTATTTGTTGTATTATACTGTATTCATAGCATACCGCAGGCAGGCAATACCTGTATTGTTTCGGCAAAACAATCGGGCAAAAACGCAGGGCGGCGGTGCAGCAGTGCAAATTTTCAGAAAAAATTTTTAGGTATTTTAGGAAAATGAATTATTAAATTTATTATGTAAAGGCAGGGTGATATTATGGAACCGAGAATGGACATGAGAGTTTCTTACTTTCCGGGAAAATGCTTACAGGGCAACGGCATAATCAAAGATTTGCCGACGTATATCGATCTTTTCGGCGGCGATGCTTTTTTGGTGGTAACACCGTCGATGGAAAAAACCGTCCGCGGCTTGGGTTTGGCGGATAAACATAAAATGGTTGTTTTCCGAGGTCCTTGTTGTTGGCAGGAGGTTGACAAGCTGATTGCAGAAGCCAAAAAGGGCAGTCATACAGTTGTTGTCGCAGTCGGCGGCGGCAAGGTTGTGGATTCCGCCAAGGTTGTGGCGGATAAACTTAATCTGCGCTGTATTATGGTACCCAGCGTTGCGGCAAGCTCGGCGGCTTTTTCGGGCTGCTCCGTTATGTATACGCCGGAAAATGTGGAAGAGGGTGTTTATTACGAAAAGCACAGCCCCGACGTTTTGATGCTTGACAACGAAATTATCGTGGGCGCCAAAACCAGATATTTTGTGGCAGGCATGGGCGACGCTCTGGCGGTGTATTTTGAGGGCAGAGGCTGTACCAGAACAGGCTCCCAAAACTCACTGCACGCCAACCAGACCTTCTGCGCTTTGGCAATGTGCGAATACTGCTACGACACCCTTTTGCGGTACGGCTTGGCGGCAAAGCAAGCCTACGAAAGAAAGGTTATCACGCCCGCTTTGGAAAGAATGATTGAAGTTAATCTGCTTTCCGCAGGTATCGCCTTTGAGGGGGCGGGACTGGCGGCGGCTCATGCCATTCACAACGGCTTAACACTGATTCCCGTTATCCGTGATGAAATGCTCCACGGCGAAATTGTAGCTTTCGGAGTTTTGTCCGAACTGCATTTGACAGGCGCCGAACCCGAGGAAATGGACGAGGTATACAGCTTCTGCGAACGAGTTGGTCTGCCAACCACATTTGCCGATTTGAAAATTGGCGATGTTGACGAAAAAACATTGACAGAAGTGGCGGAATTTACCAACGCTGACCCCTATCTGCACCACGACGGACCCAACATCACAGCCAAGGACATCATGGCGGCAATGGTGGCGGCAGACGCCATGGGTCGGGCAAGAAAACAAAAATAAAAACCAATATTTATAAATATCGGAATTAATAAAGGATTGACGGTACAAAAACCGAATAACAGAATATCGGGATTATAAATCTAAAAAAAATTGCGGCAAAGGTTTAATCTTTTGCCGCAATTATCAAAAGCGAATAGATTTTTATAAATTAAAGGAAATAACAGGTTATGACTAATTTTTTCAGATGGATTCCCTCGGTGGAAACCGTGCTAAACAACGAAAATATCGAAGCCGTAAACGGCGTTGACCGCAGACGCAAGGCGGAAATCGCCGCCGAAGAGGCTGATTTTTGGCGAAACAAAATCAAAACAGACACCCAAGGCTTTGCGGCGGAATTTGCCGACGAAGCCGCTTTTCGCCGCCGTTTTGTGCTGGATTTGCAAAAAAAACTAACTTCGGCGACAGGCAGCAGTCTGAAGAAAGTGATAAACGGCACAGGGATTGTTCTGCACACCAATTTGGGCAGGGCGCCTCTGGCAAAGGCTGCCGTCGCCGCCGTCAACGGCGTAATCGGCGGTTACTGCAACCTGGAGCTGGATTTGAACACGGGCGAACGCTCCGCCACCCGTTTTGCCAATGTTCATAATCTCATCTGCAAAATCACGGGCGCCGAGGACTGCATTGTGGTCAACAACAATGCGGCGGCGGTTCTTTTGGCTTTAAATACCTTTGCCTGCGGCAAAGAGGGCGTCATTTCCAGAGGACAAATGGTGGAAATCGGCGGCTCTTTTCGGGTGCCTGAAATCATGGAAAAAAGCGGCGTCCGCCTGCACGAAATCGGCACAACCAACAAAACCCATATCAGCGATTACGCCAAAGCCATCAACGAAGAAACAGGGGTTTTGCTGGTTATCCACCCCAGCAATTTTCATATGTCGGGCTTTGTGGAAACACCTGAGCTTGCCGAGGTTGCGGCTTTGGGCAGGGAACACGGCATAACAACAGTTTACGACTGGGGCTGCGGCGCTTTGTATCCTCTGGCAGGAGCGGGCATCGGCAGTGAAGCCAACATCAAAAAATTAGTCAAAAGCGGCGTCGACATCATCACCATGAGCGGCGACAAACTGATGGGCGGCCCGCAGTGCGGCATTATTGTCGGCAGCAAGGAAAAAATCAGCGAAATGTACGAAAATCCCCTGACCAGGGCATTACGCCCCGACAAAATGATATTGGCGGCGTTGGAAGGAACTCTGCGCTGTTACACCTCCTGCGAAAAGGCAAAATCGGAAATTCCCGCCATCAATTTTTTGACAGCGGACTTGCGGGAATTGGAAATCAAAGCCAAAAAGCTGGCAAAAATGCTGGAGGAAGCAAGGGACGACTGGGAAATCACCATAGAATACACCAAGGGCTTGGTGGGCGGCGGTTCCCTGCCCGAAGTCAAACTGCCAACCTGCGTTGTAAAAATTGCCGCTGCGGCTAATCTGCAAAGCCTGGCAAAGGAAATGCGACTTGCCAAAACACCCGTCATCGGCTATATCCGAGGCAACACCTTTAATCTGGACGTGCGCACCCTGCGGGACGAGGATCTGCCGCTGATCAAAGAAGCCGCCGTCAATTTGGATTTGAATAATCCGAATTTAAATAATTCGGATATTAATAATTTAGATAATAATAATTTGGAGGAAACGTCTTGCAGAGAATAATCATCGGCACGGCGGGGCACGTTGACCACGGCAAAACAACCCTTGTGCAGAGGCTGACAGGCGTGGACACCGACCGCCTGCCGGCGTAAAAAAGCCGAGGCATAACCATTGAGCTGGGGTTCGCCCCCTGGCGGCTGAGCGAAAAAATCACGGCGGACATCATAGACGTGCCGGGACATGAAAAATTTGTCCGCACCATGAGCGGCGGCGTGGCGGCGGTGGATATGGCTTTGCTTTTGGTTGCCGCCGACGAGGGTTTTATGGCGCAGACACGGGAGCATTTGGCGATTTTATCTCTGCTGGGCATAACGGAGGGGGTTATCGTCATCAGCAAATGCGACCTGGCTGCCCGGGCAGAAATTGACAGCCTGAAAAAAACAATCCGCCGAGAACTGGCAGGCAGTACCCTGGAAAATGCCCCGATAACGGCAGTTTCCGCCCTGACGGGAGAGGGCATGGAAAATCTGCAAAAAACCGTCCGCCAAACTGCCGAAAGCATAATCGCCCGCCGCACACCCGAAAAAAGCGATTTAAACAAATTAAGCCGTCTGCCCGTCGACCGCTGTTTCAGCGTCAAAGGCTTCGGCACCGTGGCAACGGGAACTCTTTGGAGCGGCGGCTTTGCCGTCGGCGATACCGTCAACATCATGAGCGCCGACGGAAAACAAGCCAAAACTGCGGCGGCAAAAATCCGCCGCCTGGAAATAAACGGCGAAAATGCGCCCCAATGCCTCGGCAAACAGCGGCTGGCTCTGAACCTGCCCGCCCTGAGCAAGGAGCAAATTCCCCGCGGCAGTTGGATCTGCAATGAAATTTTAACGCCCGTTCACACCGCCGCCGTTGATTTTTATCTGCTGAAAAACGCCAAACAGCTGAAAAACAACGCTCCCGTTCACATTCGGTTCGGCGGACTGGAGGTGAACGCCCGAATTCGCTTTGACGACGAAATCATGCGCCCCGACAGCAGACAAAGCGTGAAAATCCACTTTGAAAAGCCGATTTTCCCTTTGGCGGGAGATTTATTGCTGGCGGCAAGCTATTCCCCCGTAACCACAATCGGCGGCGGCAAAATCACAGCTTTAAACCCGCCGAAAAAACGGCAAACCAACGGCGAAAAGCGGGAACAGCAAAACCTCTTGCTTTGGCAAAGGGCAGAAACTGTTCTCGGCAATTATCACCAAAATCAGCCGATGGCGTTGGGCATGGCAGAAAGCGAATTTAAAAAGAAGCTGTTAAACAATCTGCCGCCTGCACGGCAAAGGGAGCTTTTGGCAAATTGGCAGACGGCGGGCAAAATCAAAAATCAAAACGGCAAAATCAGCCTGGCGGATTTTACGCCCAAGCTTGACGGCAAAACGGCAAAAATCGCCGAAAAAGCCCTGACCGCCCTGGCAAAAAGCCGCTTAAAACCCGACGACTGGGCGGTTTTAATCAAAGAATTGCCGCCAACAAAGCAGAAACAGCTGACGGAGCTTTTGACGGCGCAGGGCAAAATTCAAAGCGCCGACGGCATCATTTTTGCCGCCGCCGCCCTGTCGGACGCCGAAAAAACCGTAACCGCTTATCTGCGGCAAAACAAGCAAATCACCTTGGCAGAAACCAGGGATTTACTGCAAACCTCCCGCAAGTTCGCCCTGGCAATCCTGTCATATCTGGACGGCAAAGGCGTAACGGTACGCAAAGGCGATTACAGAATACTGAGCAAAAGCGAAAATTAAACGCCATGCGGCACTTCGGCAAAAGCATTTGCGTTTTCCGCTGAATTAAGCTAAAATAAACGAATGATAAATTATTTGTTATCTATATTTGATTTGCCTGTCTCCGATGTTATAATTCTTATAGCATCGGAGCTTGCTTTTTATTGATAAAATGTAATAAACTCCCGCCCCTACTGCGGGGCAAAAATTCGGGAACATCAGCGCAGTCAGCGATTTTTGGAGTATTGCTCGGAGTATTGCTTTTTGAAGTATTTTATAAAATACAAAAAACGCAAAACATTTTCATGTTTTGCGTTTTTTATGGCTGGGGTAGCAGGATTCGAACCTACGAATAACGGAGCCAAAACCCGTTGCCTTACCGCTTGGCCATACCCCATCGAATATTTTATTTAAAATTTGGTGGTCGGGATGACAGGATTCGAACCTGCGACCCCTTGATCCCAAATCAAGTGCGCTAGCCAAACTGCGCTACATCCCGACACAGTCAGGTTACTCCTAACAGCTTTTTCATTATAACCCAAACCCTAACCCGTTGTCAAGAGAAAAGTCGGCAAATTGCAATATTTTTACAAATTATTTGCAAAACGCCGCCCTCCTTTTTTGCCCTGAGGCGATGCCAAACCAATCTTGTTTTCCTCGGTATAATTTTTGGACAAACGCAAGGGGAAAAACTTAGATTTTTCTGACATTTTATATGACCGATTTGTCTAATATAATAGAATATAGTTCACATTTATTTAAAAACTATTGCACTCTTTATACACAATGTATTATAATAGATTTATTAGGTTGTGCGTGTGGTATTACGCATATTTTTAAGGAGGAATTAATAATGAACCCAGCAGATTTTTTAACTGAACAAATTAAAGCTATCCCACCCAGTGGTATTCGTAAATTCTTTGACTTGGCAGCAGAAATGGACGACGTTCTTTCTTTGTCCATCGGTGAACCGGACTTCTCCACACCCATGAGCTTCTGCGAAGCAGCCATCGAATCTTTGAAAGAAGGCAAAACCGCTTATTCCGCCAACATGGGTATGATCGAACTCCGTCAGGAAATTTCCAAATACTTGGAAAGACTCACAGGCAACAAATATGACGCAAAATCCGAAATTTTGGTAACCGTGGGCGGTTCCGAAGCCGTTGACATTTCTTTCCGCGCCATCGTTGAAGAAGGCGACGAAGTTATTATTCCCGAACCTGCATTCGTTGCATACCGTCCCTGCGTTGAACTGACAGGCGGCGTTGCTGTTTCCATGCCTTTGAGCTTTGAAGACGGTTTCAAAATCGACGCTAAAAAAGTTGAACAATACATCACTCCCAAAACCAAAGCCATCCTGTTGAACTTCCCCGGCAACCCCACAGGCGTTGTTATGGAAAAAGACGAATTGGAAGCTTTGGCAGAAGTTTGCGTTAAACATAACCTCTGCGTAGTTTCCGACGAAATTTACGCCGAATTGGTTTACGGTCAAAAACATACATCCATCGCTTCTTTCCCCGGCATGAGAGAAAGAACCATCGTTATCTCCGGCGTTTCCAAAGCCTTTGCAATGACAGGCTGGAGACTCGGTTACTTGGCAGCTCCCGCCGAAATGGTTAAAGGTATTGCCAAAGTTCACCAGTTCGCTTTGATGTGCGCTCCCACCATGAGCCAATATGCCGCATTGGAAGCTTTCAAACACGGTGAACCCGAAGTTAAGAAAATGACCGAAGAATATGACCGCCGCCGTCAATACATCGTTAAACGTCTGCGCGGCATGGGCTTGGAAATTTCCGAACCCAAAGGCGCTTTCTATGCATTCCCCTGCATCAAATCCACAGGCATGACTTCCGCTGAATTCTGCGAAGGTTTGTTGAATGCAGAACACGTTGCAGTAGTTCCCGGCACAGCTTTCGGCGACTGCGGCGAAGGATTCATCCGTATTTCCTATGCTGCTTCCATGGACACCATCGAAAAAGCTATGGACAAAATGGAAAAATATATCAACTCTTTGAAAAAATAATTTGAAAAAAAATAATTACGCCAATTAATTGTTTTGCAGTTTGGCTGATTTCTTAAAATTTTTCATAGATATTACCACCTATAAGACCTGTGTTTTTTTCACAGGTCTTATTGTTTGCAGTCGCTTTGAAAAATATACAGGGATTTTCGGAAAAACAACGGAAATTTTCGGCAAAATGCGGCAGAATATTGCTTTTAACCGTCGAGGATATTATAATTAAGATAAAGTAGTTTTCATTGATTAGCAGTCAATACATAATTTTATCTTTTTTGCTATCTTGGTGGAAAAACCTATTGATAAACAATATGCCAAGCTATAATTATCTCAGAAAGAAAAACGCCAAGCACCCGGATAACAAAAACGAATGCGCAATAACAGATTTCACCGAAAAAACATAGCGAACAGACTGTTGAACGAAGTTTAACAACACGACGTCGTTAAAAATAGCGGACAGACCGTTGAACGAAGTTTAACAACACGACGTCGTTAAAAATAGCGAACAGACTGTTGAATGAAGTTTAACAACACGACGTCGTTAAAAATAGCGGACAGACCGTTGAACGAAGTTTAACAACATCCAAGTCGTAAAAAGAGGTGTTATAATATGAAAATATCTTTTTTGGGAGCCACGGGTACCGTTACGGGATCTTGCTTTTTGGTTGAACACAAAAACACAAAGTTCCTGATAGACTGCGGTATGTACCAAGGCAACAAAGAACTGAAAGAAAGAAACTATGTAGATTTTATGTTTAACCCTGCGGAAATTGATTTTGTGCTTTTGACCCATGCGCATATCGACCACAGCGGTCTTTTGCCGAAGCTTTGGAAAAACGGCTTTGCAGGCAAAATTTA
>JAHZFN010000316.1:15163-27124 GCA_019421315.1 Peptococcaceae bacterium
CGGTTATGCTGCCGGATTCCGCCCACGTGCAAGAAGGCGAAGTTGAAAGGAAAAACCGCAAAAATGCCCGTGCAGGGCTGCCCCTTTTGGAACCAATTTACACTGTTGAAGACGCCATGGAAACCTGCAACCACATAATCGGCAAGGATTATTGGGAACCTTTAAAACCGACGCCCGATGTGGAAATCGTCTTTAAGGATGCAGGGCATATTCTGGGTTCCGCCATGGCGGCAATCAAATACACCGACGAACAGGGCAAGCAGAAGGAAATTCTCTTTTCCGGCGACATCGGACGTTACAACCATTTCATCGTCAAAGACCCGACGGTTATCGGCAACGCCGACTACATCGTGATGGAAACCACCTATGGCAACCGCCTGCACAACGAAAAGCATATCGACATTGAAGCCAGAAGAAAAACGCTGGCGGCAGCCATCATCGACACATTTAAGCACGGCGGCAACGTGATCATTCCCGCTTTTGCCGTGGATCGCTGTCAGGATTTGATTATGGAAATCAACGGTTTGATTGACGACGGACTTTTGCCCAAAACTAAAATTTACGTTGACAGCCCGCTGGCAGTGCAGGCAACGGAAATTTTCAGCCGCCACCCCGAATGTTTCGACGAAAACACCAGAGCTTTGATGAAAAAATACGGCAGAAGTCCTCTGAAAACCGACAACATCGTTTTTTCACGCACTCTGGAAGAGTCTATCGCCATCAACGGCATTAAAAGCGGCGCCATCATCATCTCCGCCAGTGGCATGGCTGATGCAGGGCGCATTAAGCACCATCTGAAGCACAATCTGTGGCGGCCGGAATGTACAGTACTTTTTGCAGGCTATCAGGCTGTCGGCACCCTGGGGCGCCGTTTGGTGGACGGCGAAAAGCTGGTTAAAATCCACGGCGAAGAAATTGAAGTCAAGGCGAAAATTATCTTCATGGAGGGTTATTCCGCCCACGCCGACCGAGACGAAATGATTCACTGGCTGCAAACCGCCGAAAAACCGCCCAAGGCAATTTTCCTGATTCACGGCGAAGATGACGCCAGAAGCGATTTTGCTAAAACCGTGCAGGAAACACTGGGCTATAAAACCGTCATCCCCACCTGGGGCGAAGTTTTCGATTTGACTGCCAAACAAGCCGTTGTTCAGGTTGCGGACGTTATCAAATCTCAGGTTCCCGATGTTGTGCTTTCGCAGCTGTATTTCGACATCAACCAAAAGCTCTCCCTTTTGGTACACAACAACGACATCGAAAGCTTGCAGGCTCTCAACGATATGCTGAACGACATCTCCCCCGCCCAATAAAAAATTCCACCCAATTTTATCGGCTGCCAATTTCAAAAAATCCAAAGCGTAAATGCATTTTTTGCATTTACGCTTTTTACGACTTTTTTAAGGCGTGGATGTTTTTAAACTTCGGAAGTTCTGTCTAAACGCTATCTTAACTCAGTGAAGTCTGTTATTGCGCTTTCGTTTTTGCTATCTGGGTGCTTAGCGATTTTCGTGCTGAGTTAAATTATAGTTTTTACGACGTGGCACCCCCGCCAGCAGCCAATGCGGCAAAAGAATGCGCATTAGAAGGTTTCGCCGCAAAAACATAGCGGTCCAACCGCCGTACAGGGTTTAACAACACGACGTCGTAAAAAAATTGGTATTGATAATTCTTTTGTGGTATAATACTTTACAGAAGCCTTGATATACAAGGCTTGGCGGCTTTGCCGCCTTGTGCGTTTCACGCACCTGCAATATTGAAACACAGCATAAAAATGCCCTTGTAAACAAGCATTTTTACTTGTGCTTTAATACTTTACAGAAGCCTTGACATACAAGGCTTGGCGGCTTTGCCGCCTTGTGCGTTTCACGCACCTGCAATATTGAAACACAGCATAAAAATGCCCTTGTAAACAAGCATTTTTACTTGTGCTTTAATACTTTACAGAAGCCTTGACATGCAAGGCTTGGCGGCTTTGCCGCCTTGTGCGGATATATAAAAATAAAAAAATTTTTTAGCGAGTTTTTGCAGTTTGATTTTCGGCAAACTGAAGCATAAAGAAATATAGTATAATATCAGAATAATATCGGAGGGCAAAAATGGCTATCGAAAAGGTTAGAGCCTATTTTAAACAATACAACATGGACAACGAAATTTTGGAGTTTGATACCTCCAGCGCCACTGTGGAATTGGCGGCGCAGGCGCTTCACTGCGAACCGGCGCACATTGCCAAAACCCTTTCCTTTCGTCAAGACGACGGCTGTCTGATCGTGGTTATGGCGGGCGATGCCAAAATCGACAACAAAAAATTCAAGCAGAAATTCGGCATAAAAGCCCGTATGCTTTCGGCGGAGGAAGTTGATACTATGGTGGGGCACGCCATAGGCGGTGTTTGTCCTTTTGCCATCAACCCCGACATTCCCGTTTATCTGGACATATCCCTGCGCCGTTTTACAACGGTTTTTCCCGCCTGCGGCAGCGGCAATTCTGCCATCGAGCTGACCTGCAACCAACTGGAAAAATTCGCCAACGCCCTGGAATGGGCAGATGTTTGCAAAGGCTGGCAGGAGGAACAGCCCGCTCAATAAAAAAAGCCCAACCCCAAAGCGGCTTTATCAACGGAGGTTACAAAATGAATTTCAGAAAAATGACAGTTTCCGACAAAACGGATTTTTTAAATATGAACAAAAAATTCTTTTCGTCGCCTGCGGTTCTGCACGGCGTTCCCGAAGAGTTCATGGAAAGAAATTTTGAAATGGCGGTTGCCGACAACGATCTCGCCGAAGCCTACATTTTTGAATACGAGGGCACCCCCGTCGGCTACGGCTTTTTGACCAGAAATTATTCAACGGAGGCAGGCGGCGTCTGCCTTTGGATTGAAGAAACCTTTATCGAAGAGGAATACCGCGGCCGCGGCATCGGCAGGAGTTTTTTCGCCTTTTTGGAGGAAACCTACAAAAACCAAATTCTGCGCATCCGCATGGAGGTTGAACCAAGCAACCAAAGGGCAATCGACCTTTACCGCAAGCTGGGTTACGAAATTTTACCCTACACCCAAATGACCAAAGATTTTTAACGACCTTTTTACGACGTGGATGGTTTTAAACTTCGAAAATACTGTCTAAACGCCATTTTGGTTCAGCGAAAACTGTTATTACGCATTCGTTTTTGTCATGTGAGTGCTTGATGAACTGCTTATAATTTTGGTTCGACGAAAACCGGTAATAATCTTTGGTCTGCCTAACATAGGACTTGGCGAAGTAACGCTGATATAAATTTGTATAAAAAGGAGTGAAACCCATTGATTAACCCCATTGCCTTTCAGATAGGCGGTCTTTCCGTGCGTTGGTACGGACTGCTCATCGTCATCGGAATTTTGCTGGCTCTGGCAGTTGCCAACCACAACTGCAAAAAATACAAAGTGGATACCGAGCACGTTTTAAATATCGTCTTGATTATCGTGCCCGTGGGTTTAATCTGCGCCCGACTTTATTACGTCATCTTCAACTGGAGTACCTACGCCGCCAACCCGTCGGAAATCATCGCCGTTTGGCACGGCGGCTTGGCAATCCACGGCGGCATTATCGGCGGCGCCCTGGCAATGCTGATTTATTGCATAATCAAAAAAATGCCATTTCGGGTTATGGGCGACATCATCGCCCCCGGCGTGGTTTTGGCGCAGGCCATCGGCAGATGGGGCAATTTCTTCAACCAGGAAGCCTACGGCTCCGAAACCAATCTGCCTTGGGCAATTTACATCGACGGCGCCTACCGCCACCCCACCTTTCTTTATGAAAGTCTTTGGGATTTGTCAACCTTCATTTTGCTGATGGTGCTTTTCAAAAAATGGAACGGACGAAAAAAAGGCGACATCATGGCGCTGTACTTCATCTGCTATTCTCTGGGCAGGGTTTGGATCGAATGGCTCCGAACCGACAGCCTGATGCTGGGCGGCATCAAAATGGCAATGCTGGTCAGCTGTCTGGGCGTTGTTTTGGGCGTAATTTTCCTGATTTACAACAGAATCAACCCCGTCAAAGCCTACCCAACAGTTAAAACAAGAAAAAAAACAGCCAAAAACAGAAAATAGGGCATTTATTATTTCAAAATTAAGTATTGCAAAACTAACAGAAAAACAACAGAGGGTGTAATTATGGAAAGAAAAACTGTGCTGGTAACAGGTGCTTCCCGCGGCATCGGCAGAGCCATTGCCGTAATTTTTGCCAAAAACGGCTACAACGTTGCCATAAACTACAACAAAAGCCGCGGACAAGCCAAGGAACTGGTTATGAATTTGCAGGAACAGGGCGTTCCCAAAGACAATTTATATTTGATACGTGCGGACATTTCCCGAACAGAGGAGGTTTCCCACATGATTGCCCGCACCATCAAAAATTTCGGCAAAATCGACATTTTGGTCAACAACGCAGGTGTGGCATGGACAGGGCTTTTGACGGACATGACGGAAACGGAATGGGACGAAATCTTCAACACCAACATCAAAGCCATGTTTTCCGCCTGCCGTCTGGTGTTGCCTGATATGATCAGCCGCAAGGCAGGCAAAATCATCAACATTTCCTCCATGTGGGGGCAGGTTGGCGCCTCCTGCGAGGTTGCCTACGCCGCCTCCAAAGGCGCAGTTGACGCCTTTACCAAGGCTCTCGCCAAAGAGGTTGGGCCTTCGGGAATCACGGTCAACGCCATCTCCCCCGGCGTTATCGACACAGAAATCAACGGTCATCTGACAGAACACGAAATGACGGATTTGAAAGAAGAAACCCCCCTGGAAAAAATCGGCAAGCCTGAGGACGTTGCCGAAGTTGCTTTGTTTTTGGCAAGTCAAAAGGCAGATTTTATCACAGGGCAGATAATTCCTGTCAACGGCGGCTTTGTTACCGCTTAAGCTTGAGCAGGTCGGCGAACGGATCATTATAAAATAATTTAGCAAATAAAAAGGCGTTTCATTAGTGAAACGCCTTTTTATTTGCCGCTCGCCGTCGCCCGTTTATCACCCAAATCAAACCCGACAAAAAAAATTCGGCCGCCGAAGCAGCCGAATTTTTATTAAATATCTATTAAATATTATCCAAAACCTTGATGGCGGGCAGGTCAACACCTTCCAGAAATTTCAGGGTGGAGCCGCCGCCGGTGGAAATATGGCTTACCAGATAGGAAACGCCCGCTTTTTCCACAGCCGCAACGGAATCACCGCCGCCGATAATGCTGGTGCAGCGGGATTTGGCAACGGCAGAAGCCACGCCAATGGTGCCGCCTGCAAAAGGCGCCATTTCAAAAACGCCCATCGGACCGTTCCAAACAACAGTTCGGCATTCGTCTATATACTTGCTGAAAAGCTGAACTGTCTGGGGACCAACATCCAAAGCCATCCAGCCTTCGGGAACTTCGTCCACACCCACAACCTTGGTCATGGCGTTGGCATCAAAGCCGTCCGCAACCACCAAGTCCACAGGCAGAACCAGTTTTTCCTGTTCTTTGCTGTTGGCAAGGAAATTCTTTGCCCAATCCATGCTTTCGGTGTTCACACGGGACTGCTGCATATTATGTCCCTGCGCTGCCAAAAATGTGTTGCCGATGCCGCCGCCAACCAAAATATGGTCAACCTTGCCGATCAGGTTTTCAATCACGCCGATTTTATCGGAAACCTTGGCGCCGCCCATGATTGCCACAAAGGGTTTGATGGGATCTTCCAGGTTTTTGCCCATAACAACCAGCTCTTTTTCCAAAAGCAAGCCTGCAACGGCGGGCAGCAGATGTGCCACGCCCTCCATGGAAGCATGGTAACGGTGGCAGGTGCCGAATGCATCGTTTACGTAAATATCGCCCAATTCAGCCAGTTTTTCGGCAAATTCGGGATCGTTCTTTTCTTCTTCCGGATGGAAACGCACGTTTTCCAAAAGCAAAACTTCACCGGGCTGCAATTTTTTGATCATCTTTTTGGGCAGTTCACCGATACACTGTGAACAGAACTGCACGTCGCAGCCTAAAATCTGACTAAAGCGGTTTGCAGTTACCTTCAAGCTGAATTTCGGCACAATTTCACCCTTGGGGCGACCCAAATGGGACATGATGATAACCTTTGCGCCGTGTTCACGCAGATAGCGAACTGTTGGGGCGGAAGCCTGAATTCTGGTATCATCCAAAATCTTCATATCGGGTGTCAGCGGCACATTAAAGTCCACTCTCACCAAAACTCTTTTGCCCTCCACTTCAATATCACGGACTGTCTTTTTGTCATAGATACTCTTTGAAACCATTTCTCTAAATTCCTCCCGGTTTTTTTAACTGTCTCTGAGCCTGTTAAACTTCGTATATAATTTTGTTAAAGTATGATTATTTAGCTAAGTCTGTTAATGCGCTTTTTTTAACGACCTCTGGGCTTGTTAAACTTCGTATATAGTTTAGTTAAAGTATGATTATTTAGCTAAGTCTGTTATTGCGCTTTTTTTAACGACCTCTGGGCTTGTTAAACTTCGCATATAGTTTAGTTAAAATATGTTTATTTTTCTAAATCTTTTAATACGCTTTTTTTAACGACCTCTCTACTTGTTAAACTTCGTATATAGTTTAGTTAAAATATGATTATATCGCTAAATCTGTTATTGCGCTTTTTTTTAACGACCTCTGGGCTTGTTAAACTTCGTATATAATTTTGTTAAAGTATGATTATTTAGCTAAGTCTGTTAATGCGCTTTTTTTAACGACCTAACTGTTTGGCATAAAAAAATTAATCGTCGATGTCTGCCAAAACGGACAAATCATTGTCGTCCATATCCTCCAATGCGGCAACGCCGGGCAGGTCGGCACCCTGCAAATATGCCAGAGTGGAACCGCCGCCTGTGGAAATATGGTTTACCAGATAAGTTACGCCCGCTTTTTCCAAAGCCGCCAGGCTGTCGCCGCCGCCCACAATGGTTGTGCCTTTGGTTCGGGCAACCGCCAAGGCGATTTTTCTGGTGCCTCGGTCAAAGTTTTTCATTTCAAAAACACCCATCGGACCGTTCCAAACCACGGTTCTGGCAGAAGCAATAATTTTGGCATAGCTCAAAATTGTGCGGTCGCCGATATCCAGCGCCATCCAGCCTTCGGGCATTTCGCCCGCCTGAACCTGCTTATGTTCGGCGTCGTTGTCAAAAGCCGCCGCTGCCACCAAATCCGTCGGCAGACAGATTTTTCTTTCCAAATCGTTATCCAGCAGTTCCTTTGCCAAAGGAATATAGTCCGCCTCAACCTTGGAACCCTGCATATTGTAGCCCTGCGCCGCCAAAAAGGTGTTCGCCATGGCGCCGCCTATCAGCAGGCGGTCAACCTTATCCAGCAGGTTTTTGATAACGCCGATTTTGTCGGAAACCTTGGCGCCGCCCATGATTGCCACAAAGGGGCGGTTGGGTTCGGAAAGTATTTTACCCATGATAACCAGCTCTTTTTCCAAAAGCAGACCTGAAACGGCGGGCAAAAACTTCGCAACGCCCGCCATGGAGGCATGGGCTCTGTGCACCGTGCCGAAAGCGTCATCAACATATATTTCGCCCAATTTTGCCAGTTTTTCGGCAAAAACGGGGTCGTTCTTTTCTTCTTCTTTATGATAACGCAGATTTTCCAAAAGCAAAACCTCACCGTCCTGCAAAGCGAAAGCCATCTTTTCTGCATCTTCGCCAATGCAGTCGGGGGCAAAGTACACCTTGGTATCCAGCGTTCTATCCAGTCTTTCTGCCACCACCCGCAGGGAAAAGTCCGGTTTCGGTTCGCCCTTCGGTCTGCCCAAATGGGACATCAGGATTACTCTGGCTCCGTGTGCCAGCAGATACTTCACGGTCGGCATGGCGCTGCGAATCCTTGTGTCGTCGGCAATTTTTCCGTCCTTGGTCAAAGGGACGTTAAAGTCCACACGCACCAAAACTCTCTTGCCGCGAACAGCAATATCTCTTACGGTTTTTTTACAATAGTTAAAGCTTGACACAAAAATCCCTCCTTAACAAATATTCGGCGGCAAGCCGCCGTTTCTTTGTTTTTATTTTTAAAATTGACCCTAAACCGCCGCGGGCTTTTGTGTTTTGTATATTTTATGCGGCTTTTGGCAATTTGCCAAAGCAAAGCCGTGATTTTCGGAGAAAAGCAAGATTTTTCCGCCCGAAACCAAAGCCCGAAGCTATATAAGAGAACAGCAGAAAAGCCTGCCAAAACAGGCCTTTCTGCCGAATATTCATATAAAAATTTATTTTTCGGTTGCAACCAAAATTGCCAAATCCAATACACGGCAGGCATAACCCCATTCGTTGTCATACCAAGCCAAAACTTTTACCATGTTGTCTTCCATAACCATTGTGGAAAGACCGTCAACAACTGTGGAAATGGGGCAGTTGTTGTAATCAACGGAAACCAAAGGCAGTTCGTTGTAACCCAAAATGCCTTTCATTTCATTTTCGGAAGCAGCCTTGAAAGCGGCATTTACTTCTTCTTTGGTAACATTTTTCTTCAAATCCACAACCAAGTCAACCATGGAAACGTTGGGAGTGGGCACACGAACGGCAAAACCGTTCAATTTGCCTTCCAGCTGGGGCAAAACCTTGGCAACGGCTTTGGCAGCGCCTGTTGTTGTCGGGATCATGGAAAGAGCGGCAGCACGGGCACGGCGGAAATCTTTGTGGGTTTTGTCGTGAGTTTTCTGGTCGTTGGTGTAGGCGTGGATTGTGGTCATGAAACCTCTTTGAATGCCGAATTGTTCATCCAAAACTTTGGCAACGGGAGCCAAGCAGTTGGTTGTGCAGGAAGCACAGGAAATGATGTTGTGTTTGCTGTAATCATAATCCTTGTCGTTTACGCCCATAACGATGGTGATGTCTTCGTTTTTGCCGGGTGCTGTGATAACAACT
The DNA here is from genome assembly GCA_019421315.1 of Peptococcaceae bacterium. Taxonomy (GTDB): domain Bacteria; phylum Bacillota; class Dehalobacteriia; order UBA4068; family UBA4997; genus JAHZFN01. The sequence goes on from JAHZFN010000316.1 coordinate 24,052, forward strand.
TTTTTGGCGCCGGCATCCAAATGAGCCTGGCATTGTTCGGCTTTTTTGTAAATGCCTGTTGCTTCGATTACAACGTCAACGCCCAGTTCTTTCCAAGGCATATCTTTGATGTCGGCAATTTTCAAAACCTTAACTTCTTTGCCTTCGATAACCAGTGCGTCTTCTTTAACTTCAATATCGTGGTTCCAGGTACCGTGTACAGAATCATATTTGGTTAAATGCGCATGAGATTCAGCCGAAGAACGACCGTTGATGGCGACAACTTCAACCCCCGGCGTATCGAAAATCTGTCTGAACACCAGACGACCTACTCTGCCCATACCGTTAATTGCAATTCTAATCACTTTGGCTCCTCCTTAAGATATACATATTATAATTTTAATATTTTGACTGCGTGAGGGCAAAAAAACTCCCCACACTCTCATTTTAACATAATAAAAAAGTTTTTCAATATGCTTTTGTCAAATTTTATGCATTTATTCCCGAATATCAGCGAATTTTGCATACAGCCGCCTTTTATTGCCGTTTTTCTTTTAATGCGTTAATACGCTGCGAATATGACGCACGAAAGCCCGAACCGGGAGGGTGGGTTCGGGCTTTCAGTATTTCCGTTATTATTTTTGTTATTGTTTTTTGCCACCGCAGCGTTGTGCCGCAGGCTTCGGCAAAAAATTTATTATTTTATTACTTATTTTAAGCGCAGAATTGTCAAGTTCGCCATGTTGTTGGCGGAGTTGGGAGTATCCCAGCAAAGAGCTTCGGAGCTGTTGATTGTCAGCACGGTGTCCGCCTCCAGCCGAACAATGCCGTCGAAAAAGCCCACCGCCGAGGAGTTGACGCAGCAGGAATTGGGCATTAATGCCGTGGAAAAGGCCTCCATTGCTTCGTCGTTGGCTTTGACGGTGAAAACCGTTTGGGTGGAATTGGATTTCGGCACATAAAACTTAGCGCTGATATAATATGTACCTGCTTGTCTTACCAAAACGTCGGTGTTGTCCACAACAAAATCATCGTCGGAGGAAGATACATAATCGGTAAAAGCGATGGCGCCGCCGTCGTTTTCCACTATGTTGTCGCCCAGAACAAAGGCGTTGACAAATCTTTGAACGCCGCTTTCACCACGTTCGCCACGTTCGCCACGTTCGCCGCGCAGACCTCTTTCACCACGTTCGCCACGTTCGCCGCGCAGACCTCTTTCACCACGCTCACCCCGTTCGCCGCGCAAACCTCTTTCACCACGTTCGCCCCTTTCACCACGTTCGCCTTTTTCACCTCTCATACCTCTTTCGCCACGCTCGCCCCGTTCGCCCTTTTCGCCTTTGGGACCTCGGCAGCAGCAGCAATTACTGTGGTGTCTTTCTTCGCCGCAGCTGTTTTCTCTTTCTCCGCAGTTTCGGCAGCCGTTGTTTCTGTTTGTGCAAGTCATCGTTTAACATCACCTCAATAATTTTTTTGCGCTTCATCGGCGCTTAATATATATTATGCGGCGGTTGTCCCAATGGTGCGTCGGTGCGGCGTCTTAAAAAAATTATTAAAACAAAAGAACCGGAAATTTATCATCTCAACCACATGATATCCGTACAAAAAAAGCAGACGGGTATCATAACCGATACCCGTCAATAATTAAATCTATAATAAATTTATTAAAAATTGTTTTGCAGAGCCTTTTGCAGGCGGTCTATGGCTTGGCGCAGAGTTTGGGCGGGGCAGGCAATGTTCATTCTGACAAAGCCTTCGCCGTCTGCGCCGAAAGTGCCGCCGCTGTGCAGCCAAAGTCCCGCTTCGTCGGCAAAGAATTTTTGCAGGCTTTTGTCATCAAGCCCCAATTTGCGGCAATCCAGCCAAAGCAAGTAAGTTCCCTGCGGCGGGACAAGCTTTATCAAATCGGTGTCCGCCAAGGCTTCCCGCAAAATCTTGATGTTGTTTTCCAGATAAAGGAGCAGTGTGTTCAGCCACGGTTCACCGTAACGATAGGCGGCCTCCGCCGCTTCCACAGCCATGGTATTCAGGCGGTGATAGCATTGAGCATCGCAGACCTTTTGGATTTTTCTTCTTGCTTCGGCGTTGGTTATGACCATATTGGCAACCTGGAGTCCCGCCAAATTAAAGGTTTTGGACGGGGCGGTGCAGGTTATCGTACGGTCGGCAATCTCCGCCGAAAGGGCTGCCAAAGGCGTGTGCCGTCTGCCGCCGTACACAAAATCGGAGTGGATTTCGTCCGCCACAAGCCAAACCTTATGCTTCAGGCAAAGCGCCGCCAGCTCCCGCAGTTCTTCTTTTTCCCAGACCCGTCCCACGGGATTATGGGGAGAGCAAAGCAGCAGCATTTTAACGCTGTTTTCTGCAATCAGCCTTTCCGTCTCTGCCAAATCCATGCGGTAAACGCCGTCCTCCAAACGCAGGCGGGAAACCACGCATTTTCTGCCGTTATTTTCCACAACCTTTTGAAAAGGGTAGTACACAGGCTGAAAAATCAAAACGCCGTCGCCCTTTTCCGTCAGGGCATTAATGGCGGCGCTGACGCCGAACATAACCCCCGGAGTCTGCACCGTCTGTTCCGCCGCAAAATCCCAGTCCATTCGTTTTTTATACCAATTTGTCAGCGCTTCAAAGTAGTCCCTGCCGGAAACTGTGTAGCCGAAAATGCCCCTTGCCGCCACCTCTTGCAGTCTTTTTTCCACCATTGGCGGCGTCTTGAAGTCCATGTCGGCAATCCACATCGGGATTATATCATCGCCGTATTTTGCCGATTTCGGAACATCGAACTTAACCGCATTGGTATTTCTTCTGTCATGTATTTCATCAAAAAAAGAAAAATCTATTTTGTTTCCCATCATAATCAAATATCTCCTTTTTACGATTTTTTACGACGTCGTGTTGTTAAACTCCGCACAAAGGTCAGAACGCCGCCTCAACTCGGTGAAGTCTGTTATTGCGCCTTCGTTTTTGTTATCTGATTGCTTGGCGGTAGCGTGCTGAGTTAAATTATAGTTTTTACGACGTCGTGTTGTTAAACTCCGTACAAAGGTCAGAACGCCGCCTCAACTCGGCGAAGTCTGTTATTGCGCTTTCG
>JAHZFN010000317.1:0-708 GCA_019421315.1 Peptococcaceae bacterium
CACCCCCGACGGTTTGAAAATTGCCGAAACCATCTACGAAAGGCACGTTGTGCTTTCCAACATTTTGATGGATTTGGGCGTCAGTGAGGAGGTTGCCAGAGCCGACGCCTGCCGTCTGGAGCATGAAATCAGCTCCGAAAGCTTTGCCTGCATGAAAAAGCATTACGAGGAACGCATCAAAAAAGACTAATAAAAATAATAAATAAGCAAAAACAAAGACAGAAAACCCGCAAACAGGACCTTGTTCAGGAAATCAACGCTCTGCGCATGATCGAATGTTTGAAAAAATCGGGGCTGGAAATTAAGGACATCAAACAGTTTATGGAGTGGTGCTCCATGGGCAGCAGCACTTATCCCCAAAGGCAGCAGCTTTTCATCAAGCAGAAAGCCGCCGTGGAGCAGGAAATCAGCCGCATGGAAAAGGTTCTCGATATGCTGCGCTTCAAATGCTGGTACTACGAGCAGGCAATCAAAGACGGCAACGAAAATCGCCTGCATGAAATGATACCCGACAATTTACCGCCCGAAATTCAAAAAATGTATGACCACGCCCATGAGGATTAAGGCTTTTTTGGCATTAAATTTGGAAAATAAGAAGTTAAAACAACAAAAAAGCAGACTTGTTTAACAAGTCTGCTTTTAATTTCATCGAATTACGATTAAATTTTTATTAAATCTTTTATTAAATTTCTTCGCCATTTTTTTGAC
>JAHZFN010000317.1:718-2803 GCA_019421315.1 Peptococcaceae bacterium
GCTTGCGCCGCTGCCAAACGAGCCACAGGCACACGGAAAGGCGAACAGCTGACATATTTCATGCCGACTTTTTGGCAAAAAGCGATGGAAGATGGATCGCCGCCGTGTTCGCCGCAAATGCCCAGCTTAATATCGGGTCTGGTTTGGCGACCTTTGTCGGCGGCCATCTGCACCAGCTGTCCAACGCCGTCTCTGTCCAAACGGGCAAAGGGATCGCTTTCGTAAATTTTGGCTTCGTAATATTTACCCAGGAACTTCCCTGCGTCATCACGGGAAAAACCAAAGGTCATCTGCGTCAAATCGTTGGTGCCGAAAGAGAAATATTCCGCTTCCTTGGCAACTTCGTTCGCCGTCAATGCCGCACGGGGAATTTCAATCATGGTACCGATTTGATATTTCATTTCAACTCCGTTTTCGGCAATCACGCTGTCGGCAACGGCTTTGATAACATTTTTGACAAACTTGAATTCTTTCAGACTGCCGATCAAAGGAACCATGATTTCAGGCTGAATATCGTTGCCCGTTTCCTTTTTAACCTGGCAGGCGGCTTCCATCACAGCTCGCGTCTGCATTTCGGCAATTTCGGGATAAGCCACGGAAAGACGGCAGCCGCGGAAACCCATCATCGGGTTGAACTCATGAAGCTCAATAATTTTATCAATGATTTTCTGCGGGTCAATGTCCATGTTTTTCGCCAATTCATTAATTGTCGCTTCGTCGTCCCTTGCAGGCAAAAATTCATGCAGAGGCGGATCCAGCAAACGAACATTGACGGGGCGTTCGCCCATCACACGGTAAATACCAACAAAATCCGCTTTTTGGAAAGGCAGAATCGCCGCCAAAGCCTTGCGGCGGCTTTCCACATCGTCCGCCAAAATCATCTGGCGGAATTTCATAATGCGGTCTTCGTCAAAGAACATATGCTCCGTTCTGGTAAGACCGATACCCTCGGCGCCGAAATCTATGGCAGCCTGTGCATCTCTGGGGTTGTCAGCGTTGGTGCGCACCATCATCGTGCGGTATTTGTCCGCCCAGCCCATAAATCTGGCAAAATCACCGCTGATTGTGGGCGGAATTGTTTTGATGTCGCCGGGGTAAACGGCGCCTGTGGAACCGTCCAAAGAAATGTAATCGCCTTCGCCGAAAGTATATTTTTCGCCGTTCTTTTCAATAACCAGAGTTTTGGCAGCCTCATCGATATGCGCCGCCGTACAGCCTGCAACACAGCAGGTTCCCATGCCCCTTGCCACAACTGCCGCATGGGAGGTTTTACCGCCGCGGCCTGTCAAAATACCCTGCGCTACCGCCATGCCCTCAATGTCTTCGGGAGAGGTTTCCAGACGAACCAAAACAACTCTGCCTTCTTCCGCCATAGCCTTGGCATCATCTGCCGTGAAAACAATGCGGCCTGCCGCAGCGCCCGGAGAAGCGTCGATGCCTTCGGCGATTTTTTCGGTTTTAGCCAAAACCTTTTTGTCGAAAACAGGGTGCAGAAGAGCTTCCAACTGTTTGGGGTCAACCCGCAAAACGGCTTCTTCTTCGCTGATCATGCCTTCGTCCACCATGTCAACGGCAACTTTCAAAGCAGCAGCCGCCGTTCTTTTGCCGTTTCTGGTCTGGAGGAAGAAAAGCTTTTTATCTTCAATGGTAAATTCCATATCCTGCATATCTCGGTAATGATTTTCCAAAGTTTCGGCAATATCCATAAACTGCCGATAAACTTCAGGCATATCCTGCTCCAAGGTGGTGATGGGTTTGGGAGTGCGGATACCTGCCACAACATCTTCCCCTTGAGCATTAATTAAATATTCGCCGTAAATGTGTTTTTCGCCGTTGGCGGGGTCTCTGGTGAAAGCAACGCCTGTGCCTGATGTGTTGCCCATGTTTCCGAATACCATCATCTGCACATTGACGGCGGTTCCCCATTCGCCGGGGATATCGTTCAGTCTTCTGTATGTGATGGCTCTGGGATTATCCCAGGAACGGAAAACGGCTTTCACAGCTTCTTTCAGCTGTTCCTGCGGATCCTGAGGAAAATCAACACCTTTGGCTTCTTTGTAGTACTGCTTGAATTGTTCAACAACA
>JAHZFN010000317.1:2813-12636 GCA_019421315.1 Peptococcaceae bacterium
CATTCTGCATACGATAGTAGTTCGCACGGGGGTTGTCCCAAGAACGGAATACGGCCTTGATCGCGCCGAACAGCTGTTCTTTCGGATCATTCGGGAATTCTGCGCCGATCTTGTCTTTGTATTCTGCTTTGAACTGATTTGCGAGTTCTTTCAGGTCTTCCGCCGTCAGTTCAACATCGGAGGAAAGATTTTTCTTTTCTTTTATTTCATCCAAAACCCTTTCAAAAGCGGATTTCGGCAATTCCATAACAACGTCGGAAAACATCTGAATAAAACGGCGGTAGGAATCATAAGCAAAGCGGGGGTTGTCGGTGCGTTTTGCCAAACCCACAACGGCCTTGTCGTTCAAACCCAAATTCAAAATGGTGTCCATCATGCCGGGCATGGAAGCTCTGGCGCCTGAACGAACGGAAACCAGCAGGGGGTTTTCATTGTCGCCGAATTTTTTGCCGGATTGTTCTTCAAGCTTATGCAGGGCAGTTTCAATCTGGGCCATAATTTCATCGGAAATCTCACCGTTTTTGGCATAGTAATCGTTGCAAGCCTCAGTGGTTACGGTAAACCCAAAGGGAACAGGCATACCCAAATTGGTCATTTCCGCCAAATTGGCACCCTTGCCGCCCAAAAGATCACGCATTTTTGCATTGCCTTCTTTAAACATATAAACAAATTTGTTCATTTTGCTCCTCCCGAAAAGTCATTTTTGAAAAACAAAACCTTGTGCCGCCGCAAAGGCTGTACCTGCGTATATATGCGAATTTTTTCGACAAAAGACGCAGTTTGCCGTTGCTTTTATTTAACGGTTTCATTATATCATAAATATTCTGAAAAATCATAATTTTACATGAAAAATCAATAAATTCTCAAACTAAACCATAACTTCTATCACATCTGCCACAAAGGGCGCTTTTTTGTTATCAAACATTGATAATTTATTACTTATTTTCCGATATGTAATTACAAACAAGCGAATTATCATTTCCGATTTTTTCATACTTCTTTTTTCATACTTCCGCCATATATGCATTGAACGCCAAGGCACTTTGACATATTAGCCAAAGAATCAGGTCGCCACATCGCCGCATTTTTAACCGAAACCGGATTGTGAAATTTTTGCAAAGGCAAACCAACAACAGGTTTTGCCCGATTTATACGGTAAACGTCTGTTAAAACAGTAAAACAGTCCCGCCAACTAATAATATTAATTGACGGGACTGTTTTATTCGTCATAAATTTATTTAATTTTGCGTAATTAAATATATATTTGATTACGCTTCTTCGGCTTCCTTAATCATATATTCCAGATTGCCGTCTTCTGTCAAAACGCTAACCTTGTCGTCGGGGCGGAGCTTTTTTCCCGCAACCGTGCAAATTTCGCCGTTGACATAAACTATGCCTGCTTTAACAATCTCTTTCGCCTCGCCGCCTGTCATCGTCAAACCGCACCATTTCAAAAACTGCACCAAAGTTATGGGGAACCTCTCCACGGTTATTATCTGTATCATAATTCTTTTCCTTTTCTTAAATTTAATTTTTATCTTCTCTTAGCCTGTACTTAATCTTATTTTTATTTTTTAACAAATATGCTTATTACCGCAAAATCAGGCTTTGGCGGCCGCCTTGCCCAGCCTGTTCATCAAAGCCACACCGATACCTTCTTCGGCAAATTTCTGCGCATATATGGTTTCGGCGCCGATTTCGTCGCAATACCGCAAAGCCGCAAAAAGATTATGCGCGGCGGCGGTCAAATCGTCTTTATCGCCGCCCAGACAAAAGCTGCGGACGGGGTTGATTGCCGCCAAAACATCCGCCGTTGCCAAAACAACGATGTCCGCCCCGGGGTTTGCCGAATACGCCCGAACCAAATCCTGCGGTTCAAAAAGCGTAATTTCGCCCTTGGGCGCATAATGCTTGTATTTCATACCGGGGGCTTTGGGGATTTCTTTGCCGCTTATTTTTTTGCCTCCCATAAGCACCGTTCCCAAAAACGGCTCCAGCATTTCCGCCGTTACGGCTCCCGGCCGCAGAATAACGGAGGTTTCCGCTGTCAAATCCAAAACCGTGGACTCAACGCCGACCCCTGCCTGCCCGCTGTCTAAAACCATGGCAATTTTTCCCGCCAAATCGTGGTAAACATGACTGCCGCAGGTGGGACTTGGCTTGCCCGAAAGATTGGCGGAGGGTGCCGCAACAGGCAAACAGCATTTTTTCAACAGCGCCTGCGCCACAGGGTGATTGGGAATACGCACGGCAACGGTTTGCAAGCCACCCGTAACAGCCATGGGTATGCAGTCCTTTTTCGGCAAAACGCAGGTCAAAGGCGCAGGACAAAGGGCACGCATCAGCTTTTCCGCCCTTGCGTCCAAAACGGCGAACTCGTTAATCTGCTCAACCTCCGCTACATGAACAATCAGAGGATTGTCCGACGGCCTGCCTTTGGCGGCATAAATTTTTTTGGCGCTGTCTGCCAAAAGAGCGTTGCCCCCCAAACCGTAAACAGTTTCCGTAGGAAAGGCCACCAGCTCACCCGCCGCCAAAAGTTCGGCGGCCTCGCTGATTTCCGCCTCGTAACGCTGCGTCAAATCCTCCGTAATTTCAATTTTCACCCATTTTGTTTCCATAATTCCATCGGTCTTTCTTTTGTATTGTACTCTTAATTACTTAAAGGCAATAACAGGCTGAACCGCCGAAACTCGATCTGCCGCCCGTCTTTGCTCTATATTTATTTGATTTTTTTATCTGTTCCAAACGCCCAAAACCCAGCGGTCGTTGGCGCCGTAATCCTTGCCGAAACGCAGGTCGGTAAAGCCGCCCTTGTTCAAAATCTCGCAAACTGCGCCGCATTGGTCGCAACCGATTTCCAAAAGCAAAAGACCGCCTTTTTGCAGTTTTTCGGGCACAGTCAACGCCAAAAGACGATAAAAATCCAAACCGTCGGCGCCGCCGTCCAAAGCCAAATGCGGCTCCCGCAAAACGTCTTCATCCAGCTGCTTCATAAAATCCGTCGCAATATACGGCGGGTTGGCAACAATCATTTCGAATTTACCCGTCAAAGGCTCTGCCAAATTACCCTGCAAAAACTCCACAGGCAAATTCAACCTTGCGGAATTCTCCTCGGCAACCCGCAAAGCCTCTGCGCTTATGTCCGTCGCCTGAACACTGATGTCGGGACGATAATATTTAAGGCTCAAGGCATAAGTGCCGCAGCCTGTACAAATATCGGCAACCCGCCACGGCTCGCCTTTGGGGATTAAAGAAACCGCCTTTTCCACAACAACCTCCGAATCCCACCTGGGAATCAAAGTGTCGGGGGTAACCTTTAATGTAAAATCCATAAAGGGCTGTTCACCGAAAATGTACTGCAACGGCTCGCCGTTCTGCCGTCTTTTGACGGCCTGCCAAACTGCTTTTTCCTGCTCCGCCGTAACCTCCTTGTTCGCCAAAAAGCTCATATCCAGATTGGAAAGCTCCAGATAATGGGAACAAATCCACTGTGCTTCATGCTCGGCATTGGGCATTTTTTCTTTTGCTGTATTTAAAATTTCTCGTATATTCATTTTGTTTATTTACCTCTGTACTTGCCAAACTCCCCATAACGGTCAACTAATCGCCATCCAAACTCTGCGCCAAATCCGCAAAGCAGCCAAATAACAATAAAGAATACGAATTAACAGATTTCGCCGAGTTAAAACAGCGGACAGACCAATTCTGCGAAGTTTAACAACATCCACGCCGTAAAAATTATTCGTTGGATTTTAAGCGTTCGGCTTGGTCGGTGGTGATCAGGGTTTCAATAATTTCGTCCAAATCGCCTTGGAGAATTTGTTCCAGCTTGTGCAGTGTCAAACCGATACGGTGGTCGGTAACTCTGCCCTGGGGGAAGTTGTAGGTGCGGATACGTTCGGAACGGTCGCCGCTGCCAACCATGCTCTTGCGGAGGTCGGCTTCACTGCCGTGGGCTTCCTGCTGCATTTTTTCCAAAACTCTGGCGCTCAAAATTTTCATCGCTTTGTCTTTGTTTTTGTGTTGATTCTTTTCGTCCTGACAGCTTACAACAATGCCGGTGGGAATATGGGTTAAGCGAACGGCACTTTGAGTGGTGTTTACGCACTGGCCGCCGGGGCCGCTGGCGCAGAACAAGTCAACGCGAATGTCGTTGGGACCAAATTCCAGCTCCACATCTTCCGCTTCGGGCATAACCGCAACCGTGGCGGCGGATGTGTGAATACGGCCGCCCGATTCCGTTTCGGGAACCCTCTGCACACGGTGCACGCCGCTTTCAAATTTCAGCTTGCTGTAGGCGCCCTGACCTTCCACCAGCAAAATGATTTCCTTGATACCGCCCAAATCGGTGTAATTGGCACTGAGAATTTCGTATTTCCAGCCCATGCGGTCGGCATAACGCTGATACATTTTCAGCAAATCGCCTGCAAAAAGTCCCGCTTCTTCGCCGCCTGTGCCGGCGCGCAGTTCCAAAATAACGTTTTTGTCGTCGTTGGGGTCTTTGGGCAGCAGTAAAATTTTTAGTTTTTGCTCCAGCTCGTCAATGCTTTCTTTTAGGCTGTCAACCTCCATCTGCGCCATTTCTTTCATTTCTTCGTCGGTTTCTTCCGCCAGCATCGCCTTGGCATCCTCCAACTCGTCAACGGATTTGGCATAAAGACGGTAGGTTTCCACAACAGGTTCCAAATCGGAACGCTGTTTCATATATTTCTGCCAGTTTGCCTGGTCGGCAATAACATCGGGGTCGGAAATTTTATTGGTTAAATCATCATATTTTTCGGCTAACGCCTGCAATTTTTCAATCATTTTGCAATTCTCCTCATCAAATTCAATTTATTTATTTTTAATGCTGTCTGATTTCAAACAAATTACCGATTATCGGCATATATCATAAAATTTCGTTAATAAAATTTCGTTAATAAGATAAATTTTCGGCTAATCCTCCGCCGATTTGGCGGATTGCCCGGCAGATGTTTTTTCTAAAGAAACCTTCTGCGGCGCAGTGTCGCCGCCGTTTTGTCCGTCAGCATCGCCGCTTGCTTCAATGTTTTCACCGTTGTTTTCGTCATCGTTTTCGCCGTCATCGGATTTAGGTTCTTCTTTTTTGCGTTCCAGATAAGCCTTGTATTCGTCTTCGCTCATGGCACATTCGGGCAGAGGAAATTCCGCTGCGCGGGGAAAGCCGGGAACTGTCAAAAGGGAAACAATGCCTACCTCCAGCATGGATTCGTCAGGCTCCATGGTGGTCAGCTTCTGCATCCAAAGACCGGGGGTAATCAACGCTTTGACAATTTTGCTGTCGGGGAATTTCAAAGGCAGGCGGAAAATTTCATAGGAAATGCCGAAAACAAAAGGCATAACCAAAATTTTGGTGGCAATTCTGCCCAAAACACCGTAATTGCCGATAAATGTAAAAATCACAATCATCATCAAAAGGGTCATAAAGATGAAGCTGGTGCCGCAGCGGCAGTGGATTGTGGAATATTTTTTGGCGGCCTGCGGTGTCAGGCTGTCGCCCGCCTCGTTGGTGCTGATGGTTTTATGCTCGGCGCCGTGATACTGAAAGACTCTGGCAACATCAGGCATCTTCCTGATCAAAACAACATAAAGAATGAATACACTGATTCTGATCAAGCCCTCCAGGGCGCTTCTGCCAAAATGACCTATATACTGCACCGAAAAATTAGCCAAAAAGACAGGCAGTATCACAAAAAGCCCAACCGAGAACACCAACGCCAAAACAATGGCAATGGCAATTTCTTTCCAGGAAAGGTTTTCATCTTCGTCGTCGCCCGCCCAAAAAGCCGACCACGCCAAAGTTGACATTCCGAAATACATGGAAGAGCAAAAGGACGCCAAACCCCGCAAAATGGGCAGCCGCCAGAATTTGTGCTTATCCATCAGGGTTTGTCTTTTGCCGTTTTTATACACAATTTTGCCGTCGGAGGTGCGGACAGCCATGGAATAGCCGCCGTTCCCCTGCATCATAACACCCTCCATCAACGCCTGACCGCCGTAATAGATGGGTTTATCTTTTTTCTTACCGTTCATTTTATCTCCTTGTTTTTGTTCTTTTTTGTTTTTTCTTAAAAACAGCCGCCGTTTTGCGGCAATCCTCCTCAATTTCTCCTCATACAATCACATAATCGGCTTCGGCCTTTCGGCAAAAAAGCCTACTATCGCATTAAAACATACAACATAATATTATAACATATTTAAAGCATATTGCCAACAAATAAGCAGGCAAATATTTGGAATTTGCTGCCGCCGCCTTTGATCTCAAAAAAATATTGTAAGAAAAATTTGTAAACCCAATATCAACGGAAATATCGCCCTGAAATATTGCTGAAATATTGCTTTTAAGCGTTTATTTGTCGGCAGAGCTTTGCTATAATGTTATCATAAGCACGCAGCAATCAAAAACAGGGAGATTTTGCCATGGACAAAAACGCAGACAATCAAAAATACAACGCAACGGCTTTGATTTTGGCAGGCGGCAAAAGCAGCCGCTTCGGCAAGGATAAAGCCCTCATGAAATACGACAACCAAAGCGTTGTGGCAAGGCTGGCGGCAGAATGCGCCAAGGTTTGCAGCGAGGTGCTGATCATCAGCGACACAGGGCAAAAATTCAACCTGCCCAACGCCAAGGAAATCAAGGATAATTACCGAAACTGCGGTCCTTTGGGCGGCTTGCAGGCGGGATTGGCGGCGGCAAAAAACGAAATCTGCCTGTTGATGGCTTGCGATATGCCCCTTTTGACAGCGCCCCTGATGGAATGTTTTCTTTCTGCCGCTTTGGCGGCAAAATGCCAAATTGCCATAGCAAAATGCGGCGATGATGTTGAGCCGATGTTCGGTGTATACACCAAAAGCCTGCTGCCGAAAGCGGAAGAAAATCTGGCGGCAGGCAGACGCAGTCTGCTCAGCTTAACCAAAAACACCGACAGCCGCTTCTTCGGCGAAGAGGTTTGGCAAAAAGCCGCCGACGGCAAAGATGTTTTTTTCAACGTCAACTATCAAAGGGATTACGAAAATTTGCTGAAAGGCAAAAACAGCCACAGTCGGCAAACCGAACGCAAGGATTTCTACAAAAGCTTTATGGGAAAGCAAAATAATTGACAACCGGCGGAAATTTCCGACAAGACAGATTAGGCAAAATGAAATACACCCGTTTTCCGTCGAACAAACGTAATAAGCAAAACAACAAAAGCAGGCGGCTGCCGTGAAAACGGCAGCCGCCTTAATTTAGCTTAGTTATTTTTATTATTGGCTCATCATACCCTGCAATTCCTCAATCGCTTTTTGCAACTGAGGATCCTTCGCAGGCTCCATTAAATGGGACGCATAAACGTCCGTTCCCTCCGGCTGAGGATATTCAATGGCAGGCGTAATGCCGATTTTATGCACCTCATGACCGCCCGCCGTCAAATAACGGGAAGAAGTGTAGCGCAAGCCGGCGCCGCTGTCCAAAGGAATAATATTCTGAACAATGCCCTTACCGAAGCTCAGCGTTCCCAACGTTGTGCCAACTTGGTTATCCTGCAAAGCGCCCAGTAAAATTTCCGAAGCGGAGGCGGTGTTTTCGTTTTGCAGAACAATCAGAGGAATGTCATGCTTATCCTCCTCGCCGTAATAGCTGTAAGTGCCTTCCGTTGTTACCATATACATCAGGTTGGTGTTTTTCTCTGTGAACCAGTCGGCAATTTTCAAAGCGGACGTTATCTCACCGCCGCCGTTATCCCGCAAATCCAAAACAAGAGCTTTCATGCCTTGTTTTTGCAAAGCTTCATATTGGGAAATAAACTGGTCGCCCGTCAGCATATTAAAACTGCTGATTTTAATCAGACCGATACCTTCGTAACCCTCCAGCATTTTGGAATCAACCGTCGGGTACTGCACATCCTCAACCTTGATGCTGAAGTGCATTTCACCCTCGCCGGGTCGGTTGATGAGAACATCAAAAACAGAGCCGACTTCCGCCGATTTGAATTTGCCGCTGACATACTCCGTGGTTTCAGCGGTAACGTCTTCGCCGTTCACCTGCAAAATTTCATCACCCGGCTGTAAACCCGCCTCGTAAGCGGGACCGCCCTTCATGGCTGACAAGACAGTAACTCTGCCGTTTTCCTCGTTTTCGTAAATATAAACACCGATACCGACATAGCTGCCCTCAATGCTTTCCAGCAAATCGCCGTAATCGTCTTTGGGATAATAGACTGCATAATTGTCGTGATACTCGTCAATCAAAGAGTCGATTTCCGCAATGGATTTATCGGCGACGGCAACAGCGTCAACGGTGCCGTTTGCCTGCGGCAGGCTTGGTTCGGCTCCGCACCCCGCAAGACACAGAGCAAAAAGACAAACCGCCGCCCCGAGCAATAGCTTTTTTATTCTGTTTTTATCTGTAAATTTCTTAATTTTCATCACCCCGATAATAAACCCTATGGCTATAATCAGGAATTTATGCCTGTTCTATTTGACATAACCCCAAGGACTCACGCAGCTGCCGCCGACACGCACTTCAAAATGCAGATGGTTACCTGTGGAGGCACCCGTACTGCCAACGTAACCGACGGTTTGACCGCGGCTGACGCTTTGACCTGCACTGACACCCAGACGGCTCATATGTCCGTACAACGTAACCACATTATTGCCGTGGTCGATGATAACGCAGTTGCCGTAAGAACCGTAGTATCTTGCCAAAATTACAGTGCCGCTGTCCGCAGCATAAATAGATGTGCCGCCGGGAGCGGAAATATCAATGCCTGTATGCATTTTGTAAACGTGCTTTGTGGGGTGCATACGCATTCCGTAAGGACTGGTGATTGTTCTGTAACCTGAGGGCAAAGGCCAGCCGTAGCTGCCGGTACCCGTTTGGTAGCCGCCCGAACTGCTGCCGCTACTGCCCGAACTGCCGCTGTTAGCCTGCTGTTGGGCACGTTTTGCGGCTTCTGCCTTTTGTTTGGCAATCAGGCTGTTGATTTCGGAGGTCAAAGCCTTGGAGTCGGCAAGCATTGCATCATATTCGTCTTCCGCCTGAGCTTTTTCTTCCTTGGCATTAGCAAGGAGCGAATATTTTTCGGACTGAGCGGATTCCAGCTCTGCCACAGCCGTTTCCTTGGCTGCCTGCAAAGCCTCCATGTCGGCTTTCTGCTGTTCCTGCTCGGCTTTTTTCTCTTCTATTTTGGCAATACTGTCATTGATTGTGTCAATCATGTTGTTGTCATATTCCAGAATTTTTTCCATGTAGTAGGAACGAGTAATGAAATCCTCCATGCTGGTGGACTGCAAAATTACATCCAAAAGCGAAACACTGCCGTTTATGTAGTTTTCACGCAGGCGGTTGCTGTATGCGTCAACCTGAGTGTTCAGATTATCCTGTTCCTGCTGAAGTTCGTTTTCAGTTTGCTCCAGCTCAGCCTTTGCCTGCGCCAAAGAAGCGTTTACAGATTCCAGCTGATCTTTGGCAGCACGCAGGTTGGCGTTTACCCATTCCAGCTGCGACTGATATTCGGAAACCGATGCTCTGGCGTTGCGGATTTCCTGCTCTTTGGATTTCAAATCCTGCTTAATTTGCTTCTGCTTTGCCTGATATGACGAAAGAGTGCTGGCTTCCGCCTGCAAAGGCTCGGCATAAACAAGACCCAAGGAAAGAACAAAAGCCAAAGCTGTCATAATCACGCAGCTTTTTAAAAATTTGGTGTTTTTAAACATAAGCAATAACCTAAAAAAGGTTGTCCTCCTTTATTTTTAAAATTTTTTTAACTATACAAAATCAATTAATTTATTTATAAAAATATAAAAATATAAAATCTATATC
>JAHZFN010000318.1:0-3695 GCA_019421315.1 Peptococcaceae bacterium
GAGGCTTGCTGAAACCCGACGTCAAAGAAGGCAGCACCGGTAACCGTTACTACACGACGGATACCCTGACACGGATTCGGACTATCAGAGTTTTTCAAAATTTCGGGCTTTCTCTGGACGAAATCCACTCATATTTTGACGATTCCACAGATTTGCAAACGCTGATTCAAAAGCTGGAGGCTATCCGCGACGAAATAAACCTGAGCATAGAAAAGCTGAACGCCAGACTGCAAATACCCAATGAAGAAATCCGCCGCATAATACTGCCCAAACAGCTGGTTTACAAAAAAACAATGCGAGCCGAAACAATAGACCAAAGAAAAGAACACCTGCGGCAAATCATTCCGCAGGCAATGCGCCTTTACGGTTCGGACACACGCCGCAGAATGTTTTTTACGGAGCACCCAACAGACGACCCTAACTTAATTTCCTACTGCATTTCCGTTCCCGACGGCAGTCAAGGGGAATTTATCTGCCGGCTGGAGGAAGAAACAGCCTTATACATTTCTCAAAACGGCGACTATGACGAAATGCCCAAGGCAAAGGAAAAAATCATCGCTTATGCCAAGGAAAACAATATTCCCCTGACGGGAATTTGCCGCCATACATATCTGGAGGGACCTGCACAGCACAAAGACAAAAACAAATTCATAACCCAAGTGGCAATGGCAATCAAAACCACGGACGAAACAAAGAATTAAACAAAAGCATTTTGCTTATTTATGCTTTTTGCTTTATACTCAATTTATCAAAAACGAAGCCCTGCGGAAACAGCAATCTGTTCCCTCAGGGCTTTCATATATTATATATTTTTTGCCAAATATTATCTAACCGCAGCTTTTATTTCATCAGCTTAACGGGGTCAACGGTTTTGCCGTCCTGAAGCAGGGCAAAGTGATAATGGGGAACCTCCGCCGACTCCTGCAAAGGCGGATCTGTAACTGTTCCCAAGGTTTGACCGCTTTTGACGCTGCCGCCCACAGCAAGTTCTTTTTTCAGGCTGATACCGTAATAATACCCGACCAAATTGCCGCCGTAATCAATGCGGAGATATTCCCCCAAAGCCTTGGTTTTGCCTTTTTCCGTCACCCGGCCGTCCGCCAAAGCAAACACCTCCTCGCCCTTTTCCAACGCAATATCAACGCCGCTGTGAAAACGGTAATCCTTCCATGTTTCATCATAGCTGTAACCGTAACCCTTGATTATTTTGCCGTAAACGGGCAGCTGCCATGTTATTGCGGCTTGAGATTGATTTTCAGCGGAACTTGCCGTTTTTTGGCTGTTCAATTCGTTATTATCGGCAACGGCGGCGACGGTTTTTTGGCTTTTGACCGCTGTCTGCGGCTCGCTCTCTTCTGCCCCGCCGGTTTCGCCGTCCGTTTCGCTGTTAGTATCAAATGTGGCGTTTTGCGCCGCAGGCAGCGCCTTTTCCGCATTTTGGTTAATCGCCGCCAAGCGACTTTCCACGTTCCATGGCATATTTGAATTCTGCACAACCGCCAAACCAACAACCAAAATTGCCAAAGCCAACATAAAGGAAAACTTCAAAACAGCGCTTTGCCGCTCATGCTCTGCCTTTTGGCGGCGGACACTGCCGTAAAAATCTTTTTCGGTTCGTTCCGCCTCGCTTAAATCCTCATCTTTCGGCTTCCGCAAAACGCCTTTTATAGCATCGTTCATTTTTATATCCGCTTTCTGCTCAGCAGCGTCTTTTTTGCTGTCTCTGATTACGCTGTCCCACGAACCATCGTCCCGCAAAGGCTCGCCCACGTTGTTCTTTTGCGTGGCGGAAATAGCATCATCCACGTTCTGGCGCAGGGTTTCCGCCGCTCTTTCGTCTGCGTTCTCTTTGGCATTATTTTTAACCGTATTTTTCGTCGTAACGTCCTGCTTTCCTTTTGTCATAACCGATACCTCCTGCTTTTATGTTTTTTCTGCAAATATCAATCTCATATCGCCTGTATTGGTTATATTTCCCGAATTCCGCCTTTTTATACATGGCAGAGGACTTGCGGACACATTCACATTATGCCGCTGCGGACATATATTATCATAAGAACCCTTGCAGGGTTGAAATTCAGAATTAAGGTGGAGATTAAAAATGAGATACAGAACGTTGAAGGATTCAGCAGTGGGCGAAAAGGTGCAGGTGGCGGAAATTGCCGCCGTCGGCGCCATGCGGCGGCGCCTGCAAGACATCGGCATGATTCCCGGAACCGAAGTGGAATGTCTGCACAAAAGCCCGCCGGGAGATCCCGTGGCGTATTTGGTGCGGGGCGCAGTCATCGCTTTGCGGTCGGAGGATTCCGCGAATATTAAAATTTTTGATTGAAAGCAGTATTACTCAAACTCAAACAAATCAAAACATAAAATCAAGAAATACACCGCTAAATATGCGGATATTAAAATTTTTCAGATGTACAAAACTCAAAAAAAACGGTGGTGATGTGATGGTTTTCAAGAAAAATGCCGCTGCCGCCCAAACGGCGGCGGCAGAAAATTTTCTGCCGATTTCTCCCGATGAAGATGAAATTGTAGTCGCTTTGGCAGGCAACCCAAATGTCGGCAAAAGCACGATTTTCAACAACTTAACAGGCTTGAACCAGCATACGGGCAACTGGCCCGGCAAAACGGTCAGCGTTACCTGCGGCCGCTGCGGCTGCGGCGGCAAAAAATTGCTTCTGGCGGACATTCCCGGAACCTATTCTTTGCTGCCGCATTCGGCGGAGGAGGAAGTTGCAGGGGAATATCTTTGCTTCGGCAATCCCGATGTTGTGGTTGTCGTCTGCGATGCTACCTGCCTGGAACGAAATTTGAACCTGGTTTTGCAGGTTACGGAAATTCGCCAAAACGTTGTGGTTTGCCTCAATATGCAGGACGAAGCAGTCGCCAAGGGCATAAAAATCGATGAAAAAAAGCTTTCTCGGCTCTTGGGAACGCCTGTGGTCGGCACCTCGGCGGGCAAAGGAAAAGGCATGGATAAGCTCCTTGCCGCCATTTGCGCCGCCGCTGCCAAACCCAAAACCGATTATTGCAAATTGGATTACGGCGGCGAACTGACAGCCGCCGCCGCCAAAATCAAGGAACTGCTTAATCCTGCCGCCTCCCGCTATTTCAACCCGAATTGGCTGGCGCTGCGGCTGCTGGCGGACGAAGCATACTTTGACAATATTATTGTCAAATATACCGAATCCGAAAAAATTTGCGCCGCCTGCAATCGTCAAGAGCTTGCCGACGTTATCAGTGAGGAACGGCAAAAACTGCAAAATTCCGAAAACCAAACGGCTCACGCCGTCGAAGACCGCATAGCGGCAACCATTATCAAAGAAGCGGAAAAAATCAGCCGCAGCGTTGTGCAGCTGCCCGACAAGCAGTACAACAAAAGGGACCGCCGTCTGGATAAAATTTTAACGGGCAAATACACGGGGTTCCCCATCATGCTTCTGATGCTGGCAGCAATTTTCTGGCTGACCATAGTGGGCGCCAACTATCCGTCCGCTTGGCTCAGCGGCATTTTTGCCAAAGGGGGCAATTATCTAACGATATTCTTGCAGATACTTCACCTGCCAACTCCCATTGTCAGCCTTTTGACAGACGGCGTTTATTTGGTTGTAACGTGGGTCATTGCCGTCATGCTGCCGCCCATGGCAATTTTCTTTCCTCTTTTCACACTGTTGGAAAATTCGGGCTATCTG
>JAHZFN010000318.1:3705-7477 GCA_019421315.1 Peptococcaceae bacterium
GGTTGCCTTTAATCTGGATAAATATTTCAAAAGATGCTGCGCCTGCGGCAAACAGGGGCTTACCATGTGCATGGGTTTCGGATGCAATGCGGTGGGTGTGATTGGCTGCCGTATCATAGATTCACCGCGGGAACGGCTGATCGCCATGCTGACCAACGTTTTCGTGCCGTGCAATGGGCGTTTTCCCGCCCTCATAGCCATAATTTCCATGTTTTTGGCAGGCAGTCTTTCGGGATTTTGGTCGTCGGCGGCTTCCGCTTTGATTTTGGCGGCATTAATAATTTTCGGCATTTTTATGACCCTTTTGGTGTCCAAGATTTTATCGAAAACCGTGCTGAAGGGCGTTCCATCCTCCTTTTCCCTGGAACTGCCGCCCTACCGCAAGCCGCAAATCGGCAAAGTGATAGTACGCTCCGTTTTGGACAGAACTGTTTTTGTTTTGGGGCGGGCATTGGCGGCGGCGGCTCCTGCGGGGGTTATCATCTGGCTCTTTGCCAATTTGCAGGTTGGCGATACCAATTTGCTCACCGTATGCGCCGATTTTCTGGATCCCTTTGCCGTATGGTTCGGCTTGGACGGCATAATTTTGCTGGCGTTCATCCTCGGACTGCCTGCCAACGAGATTGTCTTGCCCTTAATCATCATGGGCTACGCCGCAGGCGGCAGTTTGACAGAAATGAGTGATTTAACTGCCATGCAGGGATTTTTGCAGGCAAACGGCTGGGACACAGTAACTGCCATTTGCGTAATGCTGTTTTACTTGATGCACTGGCCCTGCGCCACAACTTTGCTGACAATCAAAAAAGAAAGCGGCAAGCTGCGCTGGACTCTTTTGGCGTTTGTCATTCCTGCGGCGGCAGGATTTACCGTTTGCTTTTTGGTAAAACAAATTTCTGTTTTGCTTTGCCTTTTGATTTAGTCGTTTTGTTTTAACAAAAAAATCCCTTAGCGGCGGCACTTTATATGCCGTCTCAAGGGATTTTTTATTTGACATTTTAATATTTTTAATTTCTTTAATATCTTTAATCCGTCCGTTGGGCTGCGCCCAGAAACTCCTTGATTTCCCGCAGCTTGCTCTCTGCGTCATACACACCCAAATCATACATTGCCTGCAATTTCTGCGGGTCTTTTTCGGTGCGGCCGATGTCAATTTTGCGGCTGGGGCAAATGACCAAGGTGTGCCCCTCTTTGGCGCATTTTTCAACATAGTCCAGCTCACCGTTATACATAATGTGGCGGTTTGCCATACACTCCACAACGGCGGGATACTTCCGCATTTTCAGCTTGATTAAAGGCAGCATGGAATTTTTGCTCTTGCGGTAGCCTGCGGGTTGTGTCAAAACCACAATGTTATGGGCAAAGCCCAAATTTTGCAGAGCCGCCAAAGGAATGGAATCGGAAATGCCGCCGTCCAGATAACCCCTGCCGTCAATATTAACAACCCTGGCGACAATGGGCAAAGAGGCGGAAGCCCGAATCCATTCAATATCAACAGCATCGCCTTTTGGGCAAAGCTTATAAACCGGGTTGCCTGTCTGCACATCCGTGCAGGTTACGTAAAAATCGACAGGCGTTTTTTCATAGGTTTCCGTGTCAAAAATGTCAAGCTCGTTGGGCAATTGACGGTAGCAAAAATCAACGCCGAACAAATCACCCGTTTTCAAAAGCGAACGAAAGCTGTTATACCTGGGATCGCGGCAATATTTCAGATTGTAACGCAAAGCCCTGCCAATCTGCTGTGATTTATAGTTACAGCCGAAAGTGGCGCCCGCCGAAACGCTGACAACGCCGTCCACCCAAATTTGATTTTTCATAAAAACATCCAGCACACCCGTGGTGTAAAGACCGCGCATACCGCCGCCCTCCAAAACCATTCCCGTTTTCACGGCAACCGCCCCTTTCACTTCAAAGATAATTAATTCTCTACAATATTAATATATCACAAAAGTTCGGATTTTAAAAGAATTTCCGCCGCAGTCGTTCATATTTTGACAGCCAGGCAGTAATTGACATCGGCGACGGCAGACAAAGGATTTTGCGGATTAGCCTGATTATATTTCTTGAAAAAACGTTGATTTATATCCTGCGGCACCAAATGCTCATAAATCAAAAAACCGTGCTTCGCCGGAATTTTTTCCGGCTCTTCATATGTATAACCTCGGCTCATCGGCTCGCCTGCCGCCTTTGCCATCATTTTTTGTTTGGCATGAACCGAACCACTTTCTTCACCCGAACAGGCGGGATAATCGAAAAGCAGAGAACTGCCCTTGGGGAAAAGAGCAAAAGCCGCCGCCAAAAATTCCGCAAAAGCCTTAGGTTCGCCGCCTTTGCTGTGGTATGCCAAAGCAAAGGCGCTGACCAATGCCGTCATGCTGTTTTTGTTCGTATCTTCTTTCATGTTTTTGTTTATATTCTTACTAATATTTTTAATCATGCTCTCACCTCTTGGCGTTTCATTTTTCAAATAACGTTGCTTACCGCATATATGCTGTTAAACCCAAGTATATATATTTAATACACCATCCGAGAAGCAATTACAAGACTTGAAATTTTCGCCGTTTTGTGGTAATATAAAGGTGTAATTTAAAGAATTTTTTTGATTTTTGCTTGAAATATTTGCAGTTTGCCCGATTTCGGATCGGGCTTTTTTGTTTATATTTTTCGCCAGAATATTATTTTAAAATAATATTCTGCAAGCCGCCGCAAGCGGCAAACGGAGGTTAAACATACAAAATGAAACACAAAGACTATATGAAAATCGCCATGGAGCTGGCGGCGGAGGCAGAAAAAAAAGGCGATGTTCCCGTCGGCGCCTTGGTGGTAAAAGACGGCGAAATTATCAGCCGCAGTTTTAACTGCCGGGAATCGGCAAACTCCGCCACGGCTCACGCCGAAATTTTGGCAATCGATGCCGCCTGCCGCAAGCTGGGCAGACGGCGGCTGAACGACTGCATTTTGTACGTAACTTTGGAACCCTGCCCCATGTGTGCAGGTGCCGTGGCTTTGGCAGGCTTCAAAACGCTGGTTTTCGGCTGCGGTGACAGCCTTTGGGGCGGTTCAGGCTCCGTTTTCAACATCGTGGAACACCCCGCCACCAACGGCAAAACAGAGGTCATTGCAGGCATTATGGAAAAGGAATGCAAAGAACAGCTGCAAGCCTTTTTTCAAAAAAGGCGGCAGGAGAAATAATTTTCGGCAGTAAAACAAAATAATTTTCATAAAAACAATTAACGGCAGACGAATAATTCGTCTGCCGTTTGGCTTTATGCATAAAAATCAAAAAGCGGGATACGCTTTTTCACCGTTATCCCGCTTTAAGTAATTCATAATAAATTTAAACGAGTTGCCGTCAGTTCAGCAATTTCAGGTCGTTTAATGTTTGCTTAATATTCTCAAAAGAAATTTACCGCTGCGCCCGTTTTTCGGCTTTCAGGCGTTTTTCCTTATTCAGGATTTTTTTGCGGATACGGATACTTTCGGGGGTAATTTCCAAAAGCTCATCCTCCTGAATAAATTCCATACATTCTTCCAAACTCATCTTCTGCGGCGGTGAAAGACGCAAAGCCTCGTCGCTGCCTGCAGCACGGGTGTTGGTAGCCTGCTTTTTCTTGCAGACGTTTACCACAATATCTTCGCTTTTGGGAGAATAGCCCACAACCATGCCTTCATAAACAGGAGTACCTGCACCGATAAAAAGAATACCTCTTTCTTGGGCATTGTACAAACCGTAAGTAACGGCTTCGCCTTGTTCGAAGGCAATTAAAGAGCCTGT
>JAHZFN010000318.1:7503-7723 GCA_019421315.1 Peptococcaceae bacterium
AAAAGGGTATTCATAATGCCCTCGCCCCTGGTATCGGTCATGAAATCGTTGCGATAGCCGAAAAGACCTCTGGAGGGGATAATATAAGTCAATTTCATGCGATTGCCAACTTTGTTCATTTCTTGCAGCTCGCCTTTTCTTATGCCCATTTTTTCCATAACAGGCCCCATGGAATCCTCAGGCACATCAATGGTCAGCTCTTCGTAAGGCTCCTGTTTAA
>JAHZFN010000319.1 GCA_019421315.1 Peptococcaceae bacterium
GTATGGGTCAGTGCGAATTTAACTTCTTTGGCATTCAACGCTGTCAAAGCGTCTTCGGATTGCAATTCCGCAGAGGTTTTGCCGTGGAAAGAAGACGGAGCGTTGGCATCGCCGAGACCTGTGCAGGTGCGGTCGGTGTTGTATAAAACACCGTAGTCGCCGTAGAAAGAGCCGTTACCGGAAATATAGCCGTAGCTTGCGCCTTCCGTTGTTACGTCAACGTCCGCATAGCTGTAACGGATGTATGTACCGCTGAAAGAGCCTGTCAAACCTGCCGCATGGTCGGATTTTGCGGTTACGCTGCCTCTGGCAAAGGAGTAGTCGATGATACAGCCGCCGGAGGCTTGACCGATGATACCGCCAACATAACCGTAGGAGGTGTCGGTTCCTGTAATATTGGCAACAACCGCACATTCTTTGATGTCGGTTTGTGCCATGTAGGCGCCGATACCGCCGACATAGCGGCTGCCTGCGATTGTACCGTTGATTACGGCACAGTTGGAGATTGTGTTTTTGGCGGAGGCGGAGCCTGCTGCGTATCCGGCAAAGCTGCCTGTGTACATACCGCCTTTGATATTGGGATTGAGAAGAGTTACATTTTTGATTTCGGCGCTGTGGATATAACCGAATAATGCTGTGTATTGTTCGGTGCGTTCAATTTTCAAATTGGAAATTGTGTGGTTGGCGCCGTCAAAATGACCTTTGAAGCGGCTGCCTGTGTTACCGATTGGTGTAAATGCAGCCTGACCGCCCATATCAATGTCGTCATCCAGTTTGTAATATTTGTCGTTGTAATTGCTGTTGTCTTCCAGAATTACTTTGGAAAGATAAGCCAGCTGGTCGCCGTTTTCGATTAAATACGGGTCGGCTTCCGTACCGCTGCCGCCTGCAAAAGCGCTGTCAACGTCGCCTTCCCAAGCAGAAGAAGCAGTCATATTGATTGTGATGTTTTGAGCGGCGCCTGCCATGGTAACAGTACCGCGTTCAGTTTTGTAGCCTTTCAGTTTGACGGAGTAGGTGTATTCGCCGTCAATCAGATTGTAAACGCCGTTGCTGTCGGGAGTTTGGATGCCGCCTGCGGCATGAGTTACCGTTACTGTTGCCGCAGCTTGGTCAACTGTAAATGTCAGCTGATTTTTGGCTTGGGCATTCATGCTTATTTCTATATTGCCGCCTGCACGGTTTACCGTAAACTGACCTTGAACTTCATCGTAGCCGAATGCGGTTACGGTGTAGGTGTAGTCGCCGTTTACCAGTTTAAAGCTGCCGTCTGCTTCGGTCGGCATAATGCTGTCGCCTTGGCGCACGATGACGGAAGCTTTTGCGGGCAGACCACTGAAGGTGTAGGTGTATTTGTTGGCATTAAGAGTAACGTTTTTGGTAATATCGGAATTGGCTACTGTCAAAGAGCCGCTTTCGGGAGCGTAGTCATCTGCTGCCTGTCCGCTTACGGTATAAGCGTATGTACCTTTGGCAAGACCTGTGAATTTGAAAATACCGTTGTCGGAGGATTCGGGAGTGATGGTTTGTTCACCCAGTTTCAAAGTAACATTGGCATTTTCGGGTAAAACGTTGATTGTTATGCTGTATGTGGCGTTAGGGTTCTGCCATTTCAAAATGGGATAGCCGCTGTTGATGTTGCTTTGCAAATCGTTTTCAAAGCTGCCGCCCAAATCGCCTGCCAAGGCTTTTAATTCTGCCTCGGTTTTGGCAGTGCCGTTTTTGGCGTTTGTCAGAGTGCCTTCCAGGTAATAGCTGTTGGTGTTTGCTCCCGAACCGCTGCCGATTACGCCTGCACCGGATTTTTGAATTGCGCCGGTGCTGTAAGCGTTATTCAGTTTACCCGATTTATGGCTGCCGATTATGGTACCGCTGTACCAGAAATCGCCGACGGAACCTGTGGAGTATACATTTTCAACGGTACCTGTGTTGAGACCTGCGATACCA
>JAHZFN010000320.1:0-1139 GCA_019421315.1 Peptococcaceae bacterium
AAAAATTTCCATATCCTGCCGTTCAACCCAAACACAGTGTGCTGCTGTTGTCGGGTTGTCAAATACGCCGCAGTCGTTGAAATACGCCGCAGGAGTTCTGCCGTTTCGCCGTTCTTTACATTCTTCATGCTCAGTTTTGGTTTCGGAAAGGTGCAGATGCACATTCAAACCGTTTGCCTTGGCAAAAGCCGCCACATCACGCACAAAGCCCTCCCGAGTGGTATATTCGGCATGGATATAAGCGTCTGTTTTCAGTCTGCCTTCATCTTTGTTATGATATTCCCGCAGCCACTCTTCGGCTTTAGGAAACGGATACGGATCGCTCGACTTGCCGTTTTCCGCCATCAAAGCCAAATTCGCCTTGATTCCCGTTTCCAAAACCGCCTGGGCATTGGCGGAGGTGTCCATATACATATCAGTTACGCCGACAATGCCGAAACGCAGACATTCAGCAATACAAAGCTTGGTTCCCCAGTAAATGTCATCATGGGTCAGTTTTGCCTCAAAGGGAAAAATTTTGCCGAAGAGCCAATCTTGAAGCTTCATATCCTCGGCATAACCACGCAGCAAGCTCATTGCCAAATGGGTATGAATATTGTAAAATCCGGGCATTAAAAGCTTATCGGTGCCGTCAATAACTCTGTCGTATTCTCCCTGCAAAACGGTGCTATCAGCAGTTACAGCGGCAATTTCGGCATTTTCAACCACCGTATGGCAGTTTTCCCGAACCTGAAAATTTTCATCTAAAAGCATAATGTTTTTAAAAAGTACTTTCATATTTCTACCCCACCTGCAATTTAATTCAATTTAACTTCGTGTTTTAAATTGTTATTTTTAATTATTCTTTTTAATTAATTTTTTCGTTTCATGGATTTGATAACAGCCTTTGTTTCTTTGTCCACCCGCAAAGACTCCGTAATTTTCTGCAAAGTTTTGTTATATGTCAAATCGTCCAAACTGTTGTTTTGCAAAAAAGCCATGGTCTTTTCCCGATATTTCACAAAACAAACGGAAATTCCCCAGGCAACTGCCATCCGCACATAATATTTATCAGATTTTATGCCGTCGTAAATTTTCAGAACACGGTCGATATATTGATCGTTAATATAATAATCCATCAACATAACGGCGGCAAAACG
>JAHZFN010000320.1:1149-3500 GCA_019421315.1 Peptococcaceae bacterium
AAATTCATCTTCCCTTTGCAGATATTTTTGCAAGAAATCAAAATAGCCGTTGGGATTTTTGCCAACAGATTTCAGAGTACCGCAAAAGCAGTCGCAAACCGCCCAATTTTCGATTTTCGGCACAAAACCGTCAATATATTCCATTCTCGTTTCATCATCAATTTTGGCATAAGCGACAACCAACCCTTGCAGCATCTGTTCTTCAAAAATGTCGTCTTCGGCACTTTGCAAAAAGCCTCGCCAATCGCCCTTGCAAATTTCCTTTGCCAAGCTCCGCAAAGCGGGCAAACGCACCCCCAGCACATCCTTTTCGGTTGGCGTTATTCTTTTGTTAAATTCCTTGTAATCACTTTCCGCCAAAGAATGCAGACGGCAAAGAACATCTTCTCTGTTCATAAAATTCACCCGTAGAATACTTTCTTCAAAAGCTTTTCTATATTTTTGCTACATAATATTATACAATTATTTTCGTTGACAACTCTTTTTTCGCCGTGCCACTCAAAATAAAAAGCATTACCTTTTATTTTCTAATTAATATTCTACCACAATAAAGAACGCCGCGCAATCCAAGGCAAACCTGCTTTCAACAAAATCCGCACAACTTGTTAGTCTTGTTCATATTGTATATAAGTAAGTTAATTCACAGCCAAAACCAACAAAGAAAATTGTGAAAGAAAAATTGTGAAAAAGAATTATGAAAGGAGGTTTTACATTTGAACAACAAATGTAATACTTGCAATGATTGCCAAAAGCGCCAGGAACAATCAAAATGTTCAAAATGCCAAACTTGCAGCGAGAAACCGAAATGCGGCGAATGCGGCTGCCAAACTTCCAAGCCCGCCGCAACCAATCAAAAACACCGCTGCAACAAAAATTGCTATATCGCCATTGCCAACGTACCCATGCAGGAATGGAACGATACCTACGCCGTAGAAAAAGCATTACAACAAGGCACTATATTCCCCGAACTGGATTTACCGTTTTTGGGAAAGGGGGTTAAATAAATGAAATTTGATAACCCCCACTGCAAAGATCAAGCAAAGCTTTTTCGGGATATACAAATAGTATCCTTTGCCATTGATGACGTAAAGCTTTTTTTGGACACACATCCCTGCGATGCGGACGCCCTATATTATTTCCGTTATTACAGAGATATGCTGGAAGCTCTGCGGAAGGAATATGCCAAAAATTTCGGACCGCTGACAGCGACCCAAAGCAAAGCCGAAAAAACATGGAACTGGGTGGAAACACCGTGGCCATGGGAAATGGAGGATTAATATATGTGGATATATGAAAAAAAACTGCAATTTCCCGTCAAAATCAGAAAACCCAACGCCAAACTGGCGCAGGCTATCATAAGCCAATTCGGAGGTCCCGACGGCGAACTGGGAGCCTCCATGCGTTATTTGTCCCAAAGATACTCCTGTCCTTTTAAAGATGTTTCCGGTGTTTTAACGGATATTGGTACCGAAGAACCGGCACGCTGATGTTGGTTATAAAAAAATTGCAGACCTTATTCAAGGTCTTGCTTACACAATTAATTATTACAGATATTATATTGTGTATTTAAGTGAATTCTATTCGAATATATATAATAACATAAATATCCTCTCATTCATTTTTCACATTTTCTCGCATTTTCTACCACGTACAGTCTATTTATCTGCACACAACGCATACGCACCGTATATATCAGGGCTTCAACACCTTCAACAAATCATGAATTCTTGGCCTTGATGAAATAGTCAAAGACGGAAACGCCATCGATACCTCTCCATCACTAACACAATTTTCTGTTGAAAATCTTTAAGCTATAGTGTTCTTCGATACAGTAAATTCCGCCATCTATACACACCAAATTCCAATATGGATAGATTTAAAGTCGTTGCCGTTTTTATATGCTTTATGCAGGCATTTAATAGTAATTTTTGTCCATAGCCTAAATTAAACAACAAAACGTCAATTTTTTTCAGTTAATTGTTAAAAAAATCATTAAATCAATGATTACCAATGTATTTGTCGATCTGCCGGGAATTTTGCATTACCACAGGTCGACAGATTTTTTTATATTTAATTATTGGGGCTATTTGGTATTATATCACAAAAAATTGTCGCACGCATCTGCTTACAGCCTCAAAAACTTTTTTGCTATCGTAATGGCAATCCACAATTAACAATTCCGTATATCTACCGAGGGACAACCTGCCGTTATTGCCGAATTCCTAATTTACCGCAGTTTTCTTTTCATCCTTTTCCTTAAAATAAATATCAAAATAGCCAACAGGAACAGCTTGCCATCTGCGTTTTGCAGCACACGCCACTTGATTGGCTCAGTCACATAGCCGCCGTTT
>JAHZFN010000033.1 GCA_019421315.1 Peptococcaceae bacterium
TTATCGCCCGTATCGTTTTGATCGTGCTCGGCTTTATTTTGGCTCTTTACGGTTACAAACGCACTTTGGAACCCTTGATCATGATTCCCATGGGTATCGGTATGATGGCGGTAAACGCCGGTATGCTTTATCTGGATTCCGGAATCGGTACTTTGTTCCTGAACTCCTTGATCTCCGACCCCGATGAATTGATTAACATTTTGCAAATTGACTGGTTGCAGCCTATTTACACGTTCACATTCAGTAACGGTTTGATTGCCTGCCTGGTATTTATGGGTATCGGTGCCCGCGCCGAAATCAGCTTCCTGCTGGCTCGCCCCTGGGCTTCCATTTTCATTGCTATCTGCGGTGAATTCGGTACATTTGTTACTTTGGTTCTCGGTTACTCCGTATTTGGTTTGACTGCCGGTCAGGCAGCAGCTGTTGCTACAATCGGCGGTGCTGACGGCCCTATGGTACTGTTCACATCCTTGATGCTGGCAAAAGAATACTTCGTTCCCATTTCCATCATCGCATACTTGTACCTGTCTCTTTGCTACGGCGGTTATCCTTACATCATTAAATTGATGGTTCCCAAAAAATACCGCGGTATCGATATGTTCACGGAAATTCCGGAAACCAGCCAGCAGTCCAAATTCGTATTCATCGTTATCACCTGCGGCGTTCTCTGCTTGCTCCTGCCCGTTGCTTCCCCGTTGATCGTATCTTTCTTCGTTGGTATGGCAATCAAGGAATCTCAAGTGGAACCTTACCAGGATTTCATGGAAAGCGTTATTACATACGGCTCCACCTTCTTCCTGGCTTTGCTTTTGGGTTGTCTTTGCGACGCAGCCACTCTGCTTGACCCCACAGTCGGCGTTATCCTGATTTTGGGTATCTTGGCGCTGTTCTTCTCCGCAGTCGGCGGTTTGATCGGCGGCTGGATTATGTACGCTGTAAGCAAAAAACAGTTCAACCCCGTTGTTGGTATCGCAGGCGTATCCTGTATGCCCACAACCTCCAAGCTGGCACAGCACGCAGCTGCTGAAGAAGATCCCTTTGCAATGGTTTTGGGCGTTGCTTTGGGCGCCAACGTTTGCGGTGTAATCACTTCCGCTATCGTTGCGGGCGTATTTGTTGCCACAATCGGCATGGTTGCTTAATCAGTGCAGTTTGAAACTGCCCGCTTTGGGGCAAAACAATAAATTTAATTGTTGAATTTAATTGTTGTATGTAACAAAATGCTGACAAACGAAAATGTTTGTGTTATAATACATAGTGTTCAATAGTTACATAAAAACTATTAAGAAAAATTAATTATAATTAATTAGGAGGAACTTAAAAATGGCAGAATTAAAAGCTAGAGTACCCGGCACAATCACAGCTTGGGACGTTGAAGTAGGCGACACAGTTAAAGTTAAACAAGTTGTAGGCAGCATGGAAGCTATGAAAATGAACCAACCTTTGCCTTGCCCCGCTGACGGCGTTGTTAAAGAAATCAAAGCCGAAGTTGGCGCACGCGTTAAAGCTGGCGAAGTTATCATGGTTGTTGAATAATTTTAAAATTTAGTTATTTAAAATTATCGGTTAATACCGTGTTACCAAAAGCTCCACCCTTTCGGGTGGAGCTTTTTTTCGTGATTTTTTTGCGGTTAGCATCTTTTGAAAAAAGTTTTGGGCAGAAAGGACAGTTATTAAAAAAATTTATGCTTCTGTAAAATCCGCAAGAAAATATTTACTTTTGGGCGGAATTGTATTATAGTATAAAAAGATAAGTCTGTCAGTCCGCAATGCGCCGAACGCTTTGGGGCGGGCGGCTTTGTCTGCGGTTGAAAACCTGATAAGCAATTAAACCGAGGAAACAATTAAAAAGAAAATTAAATATTGGTGTGTTTGTGGTTTGGCAGGGCTCAGGTCCGCCGAACTGAACAAGGGAATCGGGTGAAATCCCCGAACGGTTACCGCCGCTGTAAATGCGGAGTTTTTGCCTTTGACGAAAGTCAGTCACTGAGAAATCGGGAAGGCGGGCAAAAGCGCAAAACAAACCTTTCGCCTGTCGGCGGGTTTGCTTTAGAGGCATGAGTCAGAAGACCTACAAATAACCCGAGGTTTCAGAAATACGGCTGCAACATTTTTTTTGCTGCTGTTTTTTTTATTTGGCGAATTTAATAGGTAAATTTAACTGCGGCAGACAAGTTTTTTTGTGATGTATACGGAGAGGAGATAAAAAAATGAAGCTTGCAGAAAGAACATTCTCGACAAAAAAAATCATGATTATTTTGGCTTTGGTTTTGGCGGCCGTGTTGTCGCAGGGGCTTTGCTCCAACGCTTTTGCCGCCGACAATGCACAGCTTGACGCCGCCGTAAATGATACGGCGAGCTATATGTATAAAACCGTAGCCGCACCCGAAGTCGGTTCCATCGGCGGCGAATGGGCGGTTCTCGGTTTGGCAAGAAGCGGTTACAATGTGCCCGCCGCTTATTACAACGATTATTATAACCGTGTTGTCGATTATGTTTTGGTAAACCAAGGTGTTTTGAGCGAAAGAAAATACACGGAATATTCCAGAGTTATTCTGGCTTTGACAGCCATCGGCAAAGACCCCGCCAATGTGGGCGGCTATAACCTGCTGGTGCCGCTGGGCGATTTTAACAACACCGTTTTCCAAGGCATTAACGGCGCCATTTTCGCATTGATCGCCGTAAACAGCGGTGATTACGAAATTCCCAAAAACAGCTCCGCCGAAGTTCAGGCAACGGAAAAAATGTATATAGATTTTATTTTGAACAGACAGCTTGCCGACGGCGGCTGGAATTTGGCGGAAACTGCCGTTGCTGCCGACACCGATGTTACAGCAATGGCATTGCAGGCTTTGGCGCATTACAAAGACCAAAGCAATGTTAAAACTGCCATTGATAAAGCGGTTGCCTGCCTTTCTGCCATGCAGCGTTCCGACGGCGGCTTTGCCAGCTGGGGTACTGCCAACTGCGAAAGCACGGCGCAGGTGATCGTGGCTTTGGGCGAACTGGGAATTTCCTTGGATGACAGCCGCTTTGTTAAAAACGGCAACACCCTTTTGGATAATCTTCTGAAATTCTACACCAAGGGCGGCGGCTTTACACACGTTTTGTCAGGAACCAACGGCAACAACCAAATGTCAACCGAACAGGGCTTTTATGCACTGGTTTCCGCACAGCGTGCCGCCAAAGGTCAAAATAGCCTTTATAATATGACGGATGTTAAAAATCCAACTCCCACCCCTGACAATAACGGTGGTTTGAGCGGTAAAAACCCCGATGTTAAGAAAATGCCCGTGGTAAATGCAGGCAAAACCTTTGTCGATGTTAAAAATCACGCCAACCAAAGCGCCATTGAAGCTTTGGCTGCCCGCGGCGTCATCAACGGCATGACCGACACTGCTTTTGAACCAAATTCTTCCATGACCAGGGCGGAATTTGCCACAATCGTGGTGCGCGGTTTGGGTCTTTCCGCCAAAGAAGTGAACGTTTTCCGAGATGTTAAAAGCGGTGCCTGGTACTCAGGCTATATCGGTGCGGCTTATTCCTACGGCATTGTCAACGGCACATCTGCCACGGAATTTACCCCCAACAGCACCATCACTAAAGAAGAAGCGGCTGCCATGGTGGCTCGTGCCGCCAAACTCTGCGGTCTGAACACGGAGCTTTCCGAAAGTGAAATTAAATCCGCTTTGGCAGGCTTTGCCGACAACGGCAAAATTTCCGCCTGGGCAAAACCCACATTGGCATACTGCGTGAACAGCGGCATTATCGGCAAAACCGAAAACATTCAGCCGCAGAAAGCCATTCTGCGCTGTGAAATTGCCCAAATGCTTTATAATATGCTGGGTCTGGCAGAATTGCTTTAAAATATTGCAAACCGCCAAGCACTCAGTGCGGCAAAAGAATGCGCAGTAACAGATTTTACCGAATTACCATATTTTAGCTGAATTGTATACGAAGTTTAAAGAGTGCAGAGGTCAATAAAAAGCGCATTGGCAGATTTTACTGAATTACCATATTTTAGCTGAATTATATACGAAGTTTAAAAAGTACAGAGGTCGTAAAAAAAATGAAAGAGAAGATTTTGGCGAAGAAGAAGTGGATAATCGGTGTTGTTGTTGTCATTGCCGTTTTGGCGGCGGCTTTTTGTTACGGCGGCAATGCCCCGGGTACAAAGGGCGAAGCTGAGGGCGATTTGGATAAGCCGTTGGAACAGCTGGTGCTTGCCGCCAACGCCAAGGTGCAGGCAAACGCCGATGCCGACAGCGAAAACGCCGACGAACAGGAAGCGGCTGCGGAAGAAGAAAAAACGGAAACCGCAGACAACGGCATGGTCATTGACCCCAAGACGGGCAAGGATAAGTATAACACCGACC
>JAHZFN010000321.1 GCA_019421315.1 Peptococcaceae bacterium
TCTTTAAATGCACCCAAATAACAATAAAGTCCTTTAGCCGCTAAACTATAATTTACCTTAGCGGCACCCCAACAAGCACCCAATGCGGCAAAAGACAGAGTATAAACAGACTTCACTGGATTAAAATGGCGTTTAGTCTGCATCTGCGAAGTTTAACAACACGACTCCGTAAAAAAAATATTTTTTGAAATAATAATTTTGGAAATATTTACAAAAGCCCGGCGGTATGGTAGAATTATCTCGGTTAGCTATTGCTAATAAGCGTATGCTAACCAAATTAAGAACGCAGAGTTAGCCTGAGCTAACCAAACAAAAAAAAGAACACCAAATTTTATCTGACGGTTTTTGCGGTTGGTTTTCGGGATAATTTTCGGAAACAAGCCGCCAATGATTTTCGGTTTGCCGTCGGGTAAAAAACAAAAACCGAAAATCTAACAACAATCTGTAAATAATTTGAAAGGAAATGAAATGAATAATTTTTGTTTAGGCAAAAACGGCAGAAGATCAATGCGCTTTTTTGCTTTTCTGCTTTGCTTTTCTTTGCTTTTTTCTAACCTTGCCTTTGGGGCGCATGCAGCGGAAACAGAAATTTCTGCCGAAGTCGCAGGGCTTGCGGCAGACGGCGAAGCCAACCAATCAAGTCTTTTTGAACCGTTGGCGGAAAATCTGCTGACCCCCACCCAAGAGGACAAAGGTGAAAAGGTCAAAATCATCATTGAGCTGACCGACAAGCCTTTGCTGGAATATCAATCCAAAATGCAGTCCTATGCCACGGTTTCCGACTTTTTGGAATCCGACGAGGCGCAGAGTATCGAAACAAAATTGCAGGCTGCCAGAACCAAAGTGGAAAAGGCCTTGCTACGCAGCGATATGGACATAACCGTTGACCGGGAATATTCCACAGTTTTCAACGGCATTTCCGTTGACGCCTACGAGGGTGATTTGGCGGCAATCCAAAAAATCCCGGGCGTTAAAAATGCCTTTGTGGCGGAACAGCGCCAACTGATTAAGCCTGTTGACTACACACCCTCTTTGACCGAGAGCGTTCCCGCTATCGGCGGCGACATTGTCGGCGAGGATTTGGGCTACACGGGCAAAAACACTGTTGTAGCAATTCTCGATACGGGGCTTGACACTGACCATGAGGCTTTCGGTACTGTCAACAGCGCCAAATATACGCAGGAAGACATTGCTGCAGCCATCAAAAATAATAAACTGACCATCGGCAAGCTCAATGCCGCCTCTATTTACAAAAGCGACAAGGTGCCTTTTGCCTTTGACTATGCCGATAATGACACCAATGTTGTCGGCGGTCAGTCCCACGGCACCCACGTTGCGGGTATTGTGGGCGCCAACAACGGCGGTGTTGTGCAGGGCGTGGCTCCCGACACGCAGTTTTTGATTATGAAAGTTTTCGGTGACAATTCAAGCGGCGCCTATGATGATGATATTTTGGCGGCGTTGGACGACGCTGTAAAAATCGGTGTTGACGCCATCAACATGAGCTTGGGCTCCACAGGCGGTTTCAGTACCGCCTCCAAAACGGTGCAGGCAGTTTACGACCGTGTTAAAAATGCGGGTATCAATCTGCTTTGCGCCGCAGGCAACGATTACAGCTCCACCAGAAACAATGCGGCGGGCAACGACCTGCCTTTGGCAGCCAACCCCGATAACGGTGTGGTAGGCTCTCCCTCCACATACAGCGCTGCGCTTTCCGTTGCCAGCATGAACAACACTCAGACAACCTCCGTTTATATGCTGGTGGGTTCCGAAAAAATCCGTTACAGCGATTCGGCGGAAAACTATGAACAGCAGATGGTTTCTTTGGAAGGCGAATATGAATATGTAGACTGCGGTTACGGTTCAGCCGCCGATTTTGCCAAAGTTTCCGTAATGGGCAAAATTGCCCTGATTCAAAGAGCGGGTGAAGAAAACGGCGAAATTTTGACGTTTGCCCAAAAGGAAACCAACGCCAGAAAAGCTGGCGCCGTTGCCGCCATCGTTTACGACAACGTTGAGGGCGACCTGATCTCCATGGCGACCAACAATTCCATTCCGATGGCGTTCATCAGCAAGGCGAACGGCGAAATTATGCTTGCCGCCCAAAACAAAACCGTATCCGTCGGTTCTGAATATGTGGATACTTTTAAGGACGCTTACTGCGGACAAATGAGCGACTTCTCTTCTTGGGGCGTAACTCCCGATTTGAAGCTGAAGCCCGAAATCACCGCTCCGGGCGGCAACATCTATTCCACGCTGCCCAACGATTTGTACGGCAGCATGAGCGGCACTTCCATGGCGTCGCCCCATATGGCGGGCGCTGCCGTTATCATGGATCAGTATATCCGCGAACAGCAGGACGGTCTTAATATGAGCCAAAACGAAAGAACCGCTTTGGCAAATGCTCTGATGATGAGCACTGCAACACCTATCCGCAACGGCAATGATCTGCCTTATTCTCCCCGTCAGCAGGGCGCAGGCTTGGTGCAGCTGCAAAGAGCCGTTAAGGCCAAGGCTTATCTGACCGACGCCGACGGCAATTTGCCCAAGGCGGAAACGGGCAGTCATGCCGACGGCAAATTCTCTTTCAGCTTAACAGCCAATTCTCTTGCCGGCCAAAACGGTCAAAATATTCAATATCAAGCAGAGATTACCGTTTTGACTGAAAGTACTGTTTCCGAAAACGGTCAAACCTTTATTGCCCAAACCCCCAACCAATTAACT
>JAHZFN010000322.1 GCA_019421315.1 Peptococcaceae bacterium
ATAGGTGTAAGTACCGTCTGTGTTTTTCACCAAAGCAGTGGGAACTTCCTCGCTGCTTACGCCGACAGAATTTCCGTCAACTGTTACAGCGGAAAGCTTATAGCCATTGCTGACTTGGATTTGATATTCCTGTCTGCCGCCCCAATTAACAACAGTTTTGCCGTCCGGTGCGATAGAACCGCCGTCTCCGGCACCTGCTGTAATTGTCAGCTGTTCGGCGTAGTCAGGTCGACCGTTATTGTCGGCATCTTTAGCCCAAAGAGCGTAAAGAGTTACGTCTTTGTTTAAAACAACAACTGCGCCTGCGCGGTAAATTGTGTTATAAGAATTTTGATCTTCCATTGTTGTTACAACGGCGTTGGGTTTAACATCGGGAACCCAGCCGAGGAATACTGCATTTTCCAAAGTGGGAACTCCATCCAAAACAGTCGCCCTGTTGTGCGTTCCGTAGTAACTGTTGCTGTCGGCCGGAACAGAACCGCCCGTATTGCCGTTGCCGTCATAATTCAAGCGGAAAATACTGTTTTCGCCCGTGATGGTAAAGTTTTTCGTCACAACGCAGCCGCTGTAATTACCGATACCGGTAACTTTAACGGAAGCTGTGTTTTCGCCTATCGCCACATTATCGGAGTACGACAAAACGTAATCAACGCCCTCTTTCAAAGTTTTGCCGTCAGCTTTAACAGCAGGTTTAGGTTCGATGGCATTGCCCGTAAAGTCCTGAGCGGAAATATCTTCCACCGTAAATTCTGCCGGCAGAATAACAAAGTTCACACTGCCTGCGGCTCCTTCGTAGTTGCCTGTACCTTGAACTGTAATTGTGTAAACGCCTGCATCCACAAACTGCGAAAGCAGATTGAAGCTCTGCGGCGTTCCGCCGTTGTAGCTGTAAACAGCTTCATAGGAAACGTCTTTATCGCCTGATTTCACAATTAAATCAGGTCTTTGATTTCGTCCGTTGTAAACAACCTTATCCGACGGGCTCACTGCAACGTTAAGCTTGTCGGTATTGGCAATGATGACAAATTCAAGATTTCTTTCATCTTTGTAGTTGCCTATACCGCTGATTTTAACAGTGGCTGTGCCGCTTTGAATGTTGTTTTTATACTCGAGAGTATAGTCCCTGCCGTTTACAAGTCTAACATCATTATCATAAACCTCAACGGCAGGATATTGTTCTTTACCTGTGTACACCAACTTGTCG
>JAHZFN010000323.1 GCA_019421315.1 Peptococcaceae bacterium
GTCGGCGACGGATCGCCCGAACGCTGAGTGTGGCCGAGAGTAGTGACGCGGGTCTGGAAGACTTTGCAGCGCTTGTTGATCTCCGCGCTCAGATATTGGCCGATACCGCCGTAAACGGTTTCGCCGATGTTGTTGGTGGCGGCGGCGACATGTTGTCCGTCTTCGCGTTTGACGCCTTCAAAAACGACGATCAGCGCGTGGTTGCGGCCGTTGTTTTTGATCGTTTCCAGCTTTTCGATAATCGAATCGATTTTATAGGGAATTTCCGGCACCAGGCAAACATCGGCAAAACCGGCAAGGGCGGCATGCATGGCCAGGTGGCCGGCGTCGCGACCCATCACTTCGAGGATGAGGGCGCGGTTGTGGGAACGGGCGGTCAGCTCAAGCGAATCAAGCGCGCCGGTGCAAACCTGGCAGGCGGTGGCGAAGCCGACCGAAGCGTCGGTAATCGGCGTGTCGTTGTCAATTGTCTTCGGAATGCCGACCATTTTGATGCCGGCCATGTGGCAGTAGTTGCTGACAATGTTCATGCTGCCGTCGCCGCCGACGACAACCAGAGCGTCAAGCCCCAGTTCGCGGGCGCCTTCGCCGAATTTCTGCGAAAGGGTTTCCATGGATTCGAGCTTAACCCCGCTGTTGAGCGAACCGAGGTAGGAACCGCTCAGGCGCGGCCACGGCGTATCGGAAAAACCGGCTTCGGTCAGCACTTCGTATTCAAGCGGGCGGTTGGTGAGCCCGTCGGTGCCGAATTTGATGCCGTAAACTTCCCAGCCTTTGAGCGTGGCGGCGTTAACGACCGAACGGATGACGGCGTTCAAGCCGGCACAGTCACCGCCGCTGGTTAAAATACCGATTCTTTTGATCTTATTCATGCAAAACTCCTGTTTCAAATAAATATTGGTTGCTTTTTTAGCATAAATGTGCTACATTTCAACACAAATTTACAAAATGTTGTTTGTAAAAATTTTTTAATCGGACTTTTTATTTACAAAATCCAGGGATTAATCTTAAAATGGTTAAAAATGACAATTTGAGCAAACTGACCCATCAGCTGTGTGAACTGCGGCTGGAGGAAAGACGGGTTCGTTCCGATATCCGCCATCTGGTCGCCCGCAACGCCACCATTGACTTTGCCAAGGCCAAGCAGCTCAACATCATGCGCAACG
>JAHZFN010000324.1 GCA_019421315.1 Peptococcaceae bacterium
GGAAAAACAAGGGTTAGGGGGCTGAATATTTTGTTTGAAAAAATTTGGGCATTAATTTTGCTGTTTTTTTTGATTTGTCCTGTGTCTTGCAAGGTGTTTCGCTTTTTCGAAATTTAAATAACGGGCAGACGGTTTGAAAATCTGCTTACAAAATAAGGCTATAAAATATGGTCGAGGAGAATTTTTAAACCCAGAATAATCAAAATGGCGCCGCCTGCAAATTCGGCTTTACTTTGGTGCTTGGCGCCGAAGATACTGCCGATTTTTGCGCCGAAAAGGGAGATTGCAAAGGTTACGGCGCCAATCAGCGTTGTGGCATACCAAATATTGACATCAAGAAAGGCGAAGGTTACGCCCACCGCCAGGGCGTCTATTGAGGTTGCCAGAGACAAAATAAACATGGTTCGGCAGGCAAGAGAGGTATCCGCTGCCGCCTGACGGCCGGAAGCTGCTTCCCGAATCATATTGATACCGATTGCGGCAAGCAGTATAAACGCTATCCAGTGGTCAAAGGCGGCAATTTTTTCACGGAAGCCGCAGCCCAGCAGAAAGCCGATTAAAGGCATCAGGGCTTGAAAAAAGCCGAACCAAAGACCGACAGTTACGGCTTCCTTGGCGGTTAGGCGGCTGATTGCCAAGCTTTTGCAGACGGCGGCGACAAAGGCGTCCATGGCAAGACCTACCGCCAGTATAAAGAGTGTCAATGTGTTCATTTTATCCTATCCTTTTTTTGCTTATTCTTTTTTTTTGATTGCTGTTTGCCGGCTGCTTATTTATATGCCGCTTTGCCACAATTAAGAATTGTTTGAAAGCAGGTTTTGGCCTGTGATTGGAAAAGAAACCTGCGTTTGATGACAGTAACCGAAAAAAATTGCTAAACGCAGTCTTTTTATGATATAATTAAATAATGGTTGCGGTATGCATAAACTCTGTTCGGAGGGTATTTGATGTGAAAAAGAAAAAAAGAAAACAAAAACCGAAAGTCAAGGAACGGGTTATCCGAAAAATCAGCGGCGCTGACAAATGGGCTGAGGGTATCAAAGTTTATAATGATGAAATTTTGGATGCCGCCGTCGATGAGGCTTTGGAAAAGGTTGTGGTTCGCCCGAAAGACCCGGGTGAAGAAAAATTTTCCGCCAAATTGGACACAAAATACATGAACGGCAGACCCATCGGCGAAATTGTCGATGAACTGAACGCCGAAAACGAGGACACTGATCAAAGCAAAAGCTATTTGGAGCTTTCCGATTTGGAAAGAGCGGAACGGCTGACCTTTGCCATGAACCGTCTTTCACTGCTTTTGGAAAAATCCCGTTTCAGCGATTATGTTTTGATGATGAGCAGTACCAAACAGCTGATGTATAAACAATTTTTGGCGGGCATTGCCAGAGGTGTCGGCTACGGCATAGGCTTTTTGGTTTTGGCGGCTGTCGCCATCTATATTTTGCAGGCGGTTGCTTCCTGGGGGCTGCCGTATATCGGCGATTTCATTGCCAGACTTTTGCAGTATATAGACAGCGTGGAGGATTATCGGCACGGCTTGGCGGTTGTTTCTTGTTTTTTGAAGCTATAAAAGCAAGTTGATATAAATACAAGGATATTAAGAAGATATAATATTAAGGAGATAAAAAATGATTTGGGCAGTAATGATATTGGGCGTTTTGGCAGACAGAATAACAAAAATTTTGGCGGCGGGCAATTTGCCTTACGGAACGCCGATTCCTATCATCGGCAATATTTTTTCTTTGGAGTATATTCATAACGAGGGTGCGGCTTGGAGCATACTGAACGGCAGAGTGGGTCTGCTTTTGATAATAACGGTTTTGGTAACCGTTGTTATCGCTTGGCTTTTACACAAAACGCCGAAAGAGCAAAAATTTATGCGTTTTTCCTACGCTTTGCTGATTGCGGGCGCTTTGGGCAACATTATCGACCGTTTATATTACGGCTATGTAATTGATTTTCTCAGTTTCCCCAATTTCCCCATTTTCAATATTGCGGATTGCTGTGTAACTGTGGGCATTGCTTTGATTGTAATTTTGACAATTATGGATATGAAAGATGAAAGCCGCAGCGGCAAAAAGACAGCGCCGAAAAAATAGCAAAAATATGCACAAACATAAACAGGATTTAAGAATAAAGAGGTAAGATAATAAAGAGGTAAGATAATGTCGGAATTTGACTTTTGTGATAATATTGAAATTAAAGAGCCTGCCGAAAGGCTGGATGCTTTTTTGGCAGATTATTTTGCGGATTTGTCTCGTTCCCGCCTGCAAAAGCTGATTAAAGAGGGTCTTGTTAAGGTCAACGACCAAACGGTAAAACCCAGCCGACCGCTGGAGGCGGGCGACGAGGTGCAGGTTTTGGTGCCGATGGCGGCACCTGTCGACGTTAAGGCGGAAAATATTCCTCTGGACATTGTTTATGAGGACGATGATGTAATTGTTGTCAACAAGCCCAGGGGCATGGTGGTTCATCCCGCTGTCGGTAATTACAGCGGAACCTTGGTCAACGCTTTGCTTTACCACTGCAAGGATCTTTCAGGCATAAACGGCGAACTGCGTCCCGGCATTGTCCATAGAATTGACAAAGAAACGTCAGGCTTGATTATCGCCGCCAAAAACGACAAAGCGCACCGAGGTTTGGTTGAGCAATGGCAAACCAGAGAGGTCAAAAGGTACTACAAAGCTCTTTTGCACGGTTCCATGGGAGAACCGGGGGGGACGGTGGACGCACCTATCGGCAGACACCCCAAAGACCGCAAAAAAATGGCGGTTGTGCCTCTTACGGGCAGGCACGCCGTTACTCATTACAAAATTTTGGAACGCTTTGCCCGTTACACCTTGATTCAGGCGAAGCTGGACACAGGCAGAACTCACCAGATTCGTGTGCATATGCAGTATCTTGGGCACCCCGTTGTGGGCGATATTATTTATGGACCGAAGGGCAGGAGCGCCGTCAAAATCGGCATGCTTTTGCATTCCGCCTCCATGGAGTTTCGCCAGCCCATAACAGGCGAAATAGTTAAGCTGGAAGCACCTGTTCCTGCCGATTTTGCGGAAATGCTGGCAAAACTGCGCAGCGGCGAAATATCTTAAAATTGTTTTGTGTAATTATGGCGCTGTTTTGAACATAAACCTATTGACACGGTAGGTATAGGGGCGTATTATGTTAGTATGAAAAAAAATAGGCTATTTCTTTTCAGCAAAGAAATAGCCTGTTTGACAATATTTTGTTTTGCAATTTCCCTTTGGCTTATGACAAACTGCGGGCGTTCAGGCGAAATATATGAGAATACGGAATTTAATTAAGATACGAAAGATAACCGAGATAATTATGACAGACAACAGAATTCAAGAAGAACAGAAGAATAGAAGCTTGGCGAGCAAGGCGGCGGCTTTGGATATTATCAGAAACGATGAATTTTATCAGCGGACAGCCATGCTTTTGGGCGAAGAAAAATTGGCTGTTTTGCTCAACGCCAAGGTTGCTGTCTGCGGTGTCGGCGGCGTGGGAGCGGCGGCAACGGAAGCTTTGGCTCGCAGCGGCGTCGGCAGTTTGCGGCTGATTGATTTTGACACAATCAGTAAAAGCAATCTCAACCGCCAGCTTCATACAAATTTGCAAAATGTCGGTATGGTTAAGGCGGACGCCATGCGCCAAAGAATATTGACGATTAATCCGCACTGCCTGGTTGAGGTTGTTCCCCAATTAATTACGGCAGAAAATACAGCGGAAATTTTAAGCGGCGTTGATTACATTGTGGACGCCATCGATGATGTTCCCGCAAAAATTGCCGTGGCGGTTTTTGCTAAGGAAAACGGTATTCCGCTGGTTGTCAGCATGGGAACGGGCAATAAGGTTCATCCGGAAAAGCTGGAATTGGCGGACATCAGCCAAACTGAGGTTTGCCCTTTGGCTCGGAAGCTGCGCCGTGAACTGAAAAAACGGGGCATATCCAAAGGACTGCCGGTGGTTTACACCAAAGAACAGCCCCAAAGAGCCGACAACACCTGCAACACCCCTGCCAGCATTGCCTTTGTGCCGCCTGTGGC
>JAHZFN010000325.1 GCA_019421315.1 Peptococcaceae bacterium
CAATACCTTGATAGATATCATAATAATATATCTTATCAATATTTACTGCTGTACTGCTGTCAAATTTTCATCTCCGTCGCGGAAGATGGTTGTGGTTGCAGACGCCACAGACGGTATCATCAATAACATCAAGCTAAAGAAGATCAACAATGCCGTCATCTTTTTCTTCATGATAAACATCCCTCCTAAAATTTATAAAACTTAAATAATTAAAACAATAAATACGGCGTCATAGAACTAAACTCAAAACTTCCAATTAGATTTCGTTCTAACGCACATATTTACATTTAGTTAATTTTAACATAATTAACACAATTTGGCAATACCCTAAATGCCTTAAATGATAATAATTATTCAAAGATTTTATCAAACTCTTTAAATGGAAAAACAGCCTGCGCTCATTTGAGGTGATAATACATTTAAGCGCCCTATATATCAAACACCACTACATATTGACATTATGCCGAAAACGCAAACTAACATACAATTAATCAGACAACAGCTTATAGCTTTTTAAACATGAACGTAAAATAATTCGTCAACGGACAAAAAGCTGAAACGAAGCCGAAAAAAAACTTATGATACTACATAATAATTCACAAATCATTAATAAAATTTTAACACCATGAAAACAAAGCATAAAAAAAACAGGCAGTTCGGCGAATTAAAAAAATCCCATCCGAACCGTCTGTTTTTTTTTGTTGTTTTAATACGGTTTCAGCCACCGTATTAATTTTTTTCTACATTATTCTACATATTCTACATATTCTACATTATTATTATATATTTAATTTAATATATTTTTTTATAGTGTTTACAGCGTTTTACTGCATACCGTTTAAAATTTGCTGCCATGGGATGAAGCCGTTTCTGTCCACAATGCCGTAAATCAGCTGTTCGGGCTGAATTTCATCGGGAACAATCTCAAAAGCCCGCATAACAGAGGCGGCAACCTCCGTTGCCTGATAAACGTTTTTGCAGTAAACCGTTGCCAAAGGATCGCCGATATGAATGTAATTTCCGACTTTTTTATGAACGACAATACCTGCGTCAATGTCTATTGTATCCTCTTTGGTCAAACGGCCTGCGCCCAAATCTCTGGCGGCACAGCCGATTGCCATGGCGTCAACCCGCCGAATATAGCCTTCCGCCACAGAGCCAATCTCCATTTTATACTGCGCATTTGTCAGATGT
The DNA here is from genome assembly GCA_019421315.1 of Peptococcaceae bacterium. Lineage (GTDB taxonomy): Bacteria > Bacillota > Dehalobacteriia > UBA4068 > UBA4997 > JAHZFN01. Next base: position 1,195 of record JAHZFN010000325.1, read on the forward strand.
CCCGCCTTAACGGCAACCACATCGCCTCCCTGTGCCTTAACCAGAGCCAAAAACTTCTTCCATGCCTTGCCCGATTCCAAAAGCTCGTTGACATGGGTATAGGCGTCAAAACGGCTGTGCTTGAAACCGCTTTGATAAATAATCTCGCCCGCCAAAACCTGCACCAGCAAATATAGATCCATCGGTCCCTTTCCTTGCAGAGAATCAATGGCTTCGTCAACCTCCAAGGCGTTGCCCACAGCAAAGCCGAGAGGGCTTTCCATTGCGGTGATAACAGCCGCAACCAGCTTGCCGTGGCGGGTACCGATTCGAATCATTTGTTCCGCCAGATTTTTCGCCGCTTCGGGCGTTTTCATAAAAGCGCCGCTGCCGTATTTGACATCCAAAACGATAACATCAGCGCCCGTCGCCAGCTTCTTGCTCATAATACTGGCGGCAATCAAAGGGGTGCTTTCAACCGTCGCTGTAACGTCCCGCAAGGCGTAAAGCTTTTTGTCGGCAGGCACCAGCTCCGCCGACTGACTGATAACAGCCAACCCCTCACGATTCACCTGGCGAATAAAATCAGCCGTATTCTTTTCAACGGAAAGTCCGGGAATGGACTCCAGCTTATCAAGGGTGCCGCCCGTATGCCCCAGGCCGCGGCCGCTCATTTTGGCAACCTTCAAGCCTGCCGCCGCCAAAACAGGCGCCACAACCAGCGTTGTTTTGTCACCGACACCGCCCGTGCTGTGCTTATCCACTTTTTTGCCGCTGATACTGCTCAAATCTATAACTTCGCCCGAATGCATCATAATTTCCGTCAGATTAAAGGTTTCTTCGTCCGTCAATCCGTTCAAATACATAGCCATAAGCAAAGCGGAGCTTTGATAATCGCTGATTTCACCTGCCAAATAGCCGTCAATCCACCACTTCAGCTCATCAAAACCCAGTTCCTGTTTATCACGCTTTTTTGTAATAATATCTATCATATTCATGAATATTTACCTCTTAAATTATCGCTTCGCAATTTTCCAATTTGATAATTTTTTCTGCTATTTTCGTTTAGGCATTTCTTAACTGAATTTCTTAACTATATTTCTTATTATCTGCATCTTATCTACATCTTTTCAACTATACTGCACAAAAGCTCCGTAAAATAGGCGTTGGCGGTTTTGGAATTGTCCAAAACCTCTTTATGATTAAGCTTACTGTCGGTAATACCTGCGCCGTAATTGGTCAGGCAGGATATGCCAAGGCATCTCATACCGCAGTAATGGGCAACGATGGTTTCGGGAACCGTTGACATACCGACGGCGTCGCCGCCCAAGGATCTGATCATACGAATTTCCGCAGGAGTTTCATAGCAGGGTCCCGTCATGGCAGCATAAACACCTTCGTGCAGAGGAATGTTCTTTTCTGCCGCAGTCCGCAATGCCAAATTCCGCAAATCCTTGCTGTAAACCTCCGTCATATCAGGAAAACGGAGACCCAAAGCTTCGTTGTTTTTGCCCAAAAGAGGATTGTCGAACATCAAATTGATATGGTCGCCGATCACCATCAAATCGGTGGGTTTATAAGCTAAATTCACAATGCCCGCCGCATTGGTAGCAATGAAAGTTTCGACGCCCATTTTGGCAAAAACTTTAACAGGGAAAGTTACCAAATCCAAGGGATAGCCCTCATAATAATGAAACCTGCCCTGCATAACGGCAACATATTTATCCGCCAGACTGCCGATTACCAGCTGTCCTTTGTGTCCTTTAACCGTTGAAACGGGGAAATTGGGAATTTCCGAATACGGTAAAACAACCGGGTTTTCGATTTTTTCCGCAAAATTGCCCAACCCCGAACCCAGCACCATCAAAGCGTCGGGAACTTTTTCAATTCTGTTCAAAATATAATCGACGGTTTCTATCAAAAGCTTGTTTTCATTAACCAACATTTACTCCACCTCACATTTTTGTATTCAATTTTTTTTAATTGCTTCAACTCGTATTAATTATTTTTATTATCGGCTTATCTGCCGCAAAAAGCTTTCGCCGTTGGGAACCGCCTCGCAGCCCAAATAATCGGCAACCGTTGCGCCGACATCGGAAAAGGTCTGTCTTATTCCCAAGTCAACGTTGGCTTGCAGGTTTTTGCCGTAAACCAAAAGCGGCACATATTCTCTGCTGTGGTCGGTACCGGGCGTTGTGGGGTCATTGCCGTGGTCGGCGGTAATAATCAAAATATCATCTTTTTTCAACGCCGCCAAAAGCTTCGGCAACCACAAATCCAGAGCTTCCAAGGCTTTGCCGTAACCCAGCCAATCATCTCTGTGTCCGTATTTCATGTCAAAATCAACCAAATTCGTCCAGATAAAGCCTTTCGGGTGTTTTGCCAAAGCGGCAAGAGTTTTTTCCATACCATCGCCGTTATCCGTTGTGGGATAACTGAAATCAATGCCCACTTCGGCAAAAATATCGTGAATTTTGCCGACGGCAACGGTAGGCACGCCCGCCTTTTGCAGCTGCTCAAAAATCTGACCTTTAAGAGGTAAAAGGGAAAAATCTCTGCGGTTGGAGGTGCGAACATAATTGCCCGACGAACCGACAAAGGGTCTGGCAATCACTCTGCCGACGCCGTTTTTGCCCACCAGAATTTTTCTGGCTTTGCGGCAGATGTCATAAAGCTCGTCCAAAGGAACAACATCCTCAT
>JAHZFN010000326.1:0-1683 GCA_019421315.1 Peptococcaceae bacterium
ATGATTTCCTTTTTTATATCAAAAAAATCAAAAAAATTTATAAAAGCCTTTTTTCCCGTGCCACTGCCGAGCTGAGGGCAAAAAGCGCCAGCAGATTGGGCAGAGCCATCATGCCGTTCATAATATCTGCCAAATTCCAAACGGTGTTCGCCTGAACGAAAGGTCCCGCAAAAACGGCGCAGATATATAAAAATTGAAATTTTTTAACGGCTGTTTTGCTGCCGCCCCAAAGATATTCCACGCATTTCAGGCTGTAAAAATTCCAGCCGAGAATGGTTGTAAAGGCAAAACAAATCAGGCAAACGGTCAGTATAAAGCTCCCCAGTCCCGGCATGAACGAAAAGCCTTTTTCAAAAGCGGCGGCGGTTACGGCGGCTCCCTGTATGCCCATTTCATGACAGCCTGTGCCGATAACCACAAACCCTGTCATTGTGCAGATGACGAGAGTATCGATAAAGGTGGCAGTCATCGACACCAAGCCTTGGCGGGCGGGCAGATTGGTTTGGGCGGAAGCGGCGGCAATGGGCGCCGAACCCAACCCCGCCTCGTTGGAAAAAACGCCCCTGGATACGCCGATTTGAATCGCCTCTTTCAGCATAGCGCCCGAAAAACCGCCTGCCGCCGCACTCCCTGTAAAGGCGCAGTGCAAAATCAAAGCCAGACTGTGCGGAATACTGCGGTAATTAACCGCCAAAATCCAAAGGCAAGCGCCAACATACAAAATCATCATAAAAGGTACCGTCAGCTCCGCCGCCTTGGCGATGCGTTTGACGCCGCCCAAAATAACCAAAGCCGCCAAAGTCCCCGATATTAAAGCGGCAAGAACCGTGGGGCGGCAATAGGAGCTGCCAAAGATTGTGCAAACAACATCGGTTTTTTGCGGGTCGAAAAAATTCTGCGCCGCCGCCGCAATGTTGTTCACCTGAGTTACGGTGCCGATACCCAAAAGCCCTGCTCCCGCCCCGAAAAAAGCAAAAAGCTTCGCCAAAGGGCGGAATTTTCTGCCCAGCCCCATCTCCATATACATAAAAGGACCGCCCAAAACGCCGCCGTCCTTTTTGAAAAGGCGGAACTTGGCGGCGAGGGTACATTCGGCAAATTTAGTCGCCATGCCGAAAAAAGCAGCAAGCCACATCCAAAAAAGAGCGCCGGGACCGCCCAGGGTAACCGCCGCCGCCACCCCCACGATGTTCCCTGTGCCGACGGTTGCCGAAAGGGAGGTGCATAAAGCGCCGAAGCTGCTGACTTCGCCTTTGGCGTTTTTTTCGTTTTGCAGCATAAATTTAAAAGCCTGCGGCAGATATTTCACCTGCACAAAGCCGAGGCGCAGCGTTAAAAAAACGCCGCAGCCCACCAAAAGAGCAAGCATTGGAGCGCTCCAAACAAAGTCGGCGGCGCTTTCCAATCCTTTCTTTAAAAAATCCATTATTTATTAAGCTCCCGTCTTTTTTTGCAGATTTTTTTGGGCGGTTTTTGCCGCCATATTAAAAAATATGGCGGCAAAAAGAAAAAATGACAAGAAAAAAATTGCGGGTAAAAACTTAATGTCGGCATAATCTGTACCGCCTTTGTCAAAAGTCCGAAAAAGGTTTATATATGAAACAGTCTAACCTTTTGGTGTATGTTAGAATTTGAAAAAAATTTTATGCCAAAAAACCGCAGTTTAAAAAAAATTTATGAAAG
>JAHZFN010000326.1:1693-3375 GCA_019421315.1 Peptococcaceae bacterium
TTATATATAAAGCTATATGAGCTGTTACATATGCCGCTTTTGCCCAAACCATAAAAAATATATTATTGATATATTATATAGAAGAAACTCAAAAAAACGGCGGCGTTTTTATCGCTCTTTTTTTGCTGTTACCAAAAAATTCGGCAAAACAAGCCTTGCGGCGGCACTATATATTGTGTTATCATTTTATTGTCAGCGGAATATATAGTGGGGTTTGGCGGCGGATTTTGCCGCAAAAGGTTTAAAATGCAAATTTTGGAAAAAATTCGGCGGTTTTTCCTACTATATATTGTGTCTGCAAAAAAGCTTTTTGCCATATCTCGTTGGTTTTTTTGCCGAAAAAAAGCCGCAGAAAATTTTCGGCGGTAAAAAGCTGCGAAAAACACATAAAAAATAAATATATATTATATAGAAGAAACTCGTTTTTTCCGCCGCCTTATGCGGTCGGTTTTTTCTGTTTTTTTGCTGATAAAAAAGAGGAAAATCAATTTAAAATATTTATAATCAAAAGATTAATATAATCAGAAAATTTACGGAATTATTAAATAAAATTTTTAATTGCTTCCTGAAAAAAATCCTCCTTTTTTTAGGCAAAATTTTTTTTCGCAAATTAAAAAAAAAAAAAACAAAATTTATTTTGCGTCCTTGGCGCTAAAAGCTTTTTGACAGAAAATAAAAAAATTTTTTTTGAGAAATCAACGAAATAAACAGCATTTTTTATACAAAAATTTATAATTATGCTTTAATTAGCAGGTATTTTCATTTTATATGCATTTTATATACATTTCGGCGGCACTCACCCCTTTTTCGGCAGAAATGACTGAAAAAAAACAAAAATTTCCATGAAAATTTTGTTTGGAGAAAGCAAAAAACAGTCTGTCCTGCCGCCGCCGCCAAAAGAAAAAAATAATCAAACGATTTAAACAAACAAGATAAGGAGTTTAAAAAAATGATAAATAAACTTAAACTTTTTGATACCCATTGTCATCTGGACGATAAAAAATTGGTCGGCGACCTGGCGGGCGTTTTACAAAGAGCGGAGGAGGCGGGTCTGGTGGGCATGGCGACCATCGGCTGTGATTACCGTTCTTCCCTTTTTGCACTGCACTTGGCGGAAAAATATCCGCAGGTTGTGGCGGCAGTGGGCGTTCACCCCTCCGACGCCGATACCTTGGACGATGCCCTTTACAACGAGCTGGCGGAAATGGCTTCTGCCGATAAAGCCTGCGCCATCGGCGAAATCGGGCTGGATTACCATTGGGACGACGTGCCCCGCGATGTGCAGAAGCAGGCGTTCATCAGGCAGATTCATCTTGCCAAGGATTTGAAAATGCCCATCGTCATCCATGACAGAGAGGCTCACGGTGACCTTTTCAACATCTGCCGCAGGGAAAATGCCGGCGAATTCGGCGGCATCATGCACTGTTTTTCGGGCAGCTGGGAATTGGCAAAGGAAGCCATGCGCATGGGCTTTATGATTTCCGTAGGCGGTCCTTTGACTTTTAAAAACAGCCGCCAGCTGCCGGAGGTTGTGAAAAATATTCCTTTGGATTATTTGCTTTTGGAAACGGACAGCCCTTATTTGTCGCCTGAACCTTACCGAGGCAAAACCAACGAACCGAAAAACGTTTTTTTCGTGGCGGAACGTGTTGCCCAAATTAGAGGCGTTGAAGTGGAGGAAA
>JAHZFN010000327.1:0-4436 GCA_019421315.1 Peptococcaceae bacterium
ATATTAAATGACGGACAGTTTGGTTCGTGTTTTGCGGGTGTAACTCAATGGTAGAGCATCAGCCTTCCAAGCTGAATACGTGGGTTCGATTCCCATCACCCGCTCCATATTTTAATTAAAAGTTAATATGCGCTGATAGCTCAGCTGGATAGAGCAACGGACTTCTAATCCGTAGGTCGGGGGTTCGAATCCCTTTCAGCGCGCCACCTAAAACCCCTGCTAAACACCATTGTGCGGGGGTTTTTGCAAACCTATGTTATAGACAGAGGGCACGCTGTAATCGTGCCAAATTGTCTCAAAGTGTGCCAAAATCGTGTAACTTGCGTGCCACTTTTAAGCTTGTCTGCAACATTTCTGCAACAGCTTTGCCGAATAAAACAGCGGGGGCTAACAGGTAAAATTTGTTGCCTGTATCTGAAAATTACGCAAAATACAGGTTGTGAATAAATATAAATAATTTGAAATAAAAAACGCTTAAAGATATTATATCATCTTTAAGCGTTTTGATTTTATAAGTTTTCAGCCGTTGCCGCAGTGTTGTGTTTTGGGGCAATGCTTATTCGATGCTGCTTGCGGCTATGCCCAAATTGCCTGTCAGTGCGTTTACTATGTCGTCGTTGCCTGCAATCTGCCAGCTGCCGTCAACCAAAACAACCTGCATAACAACTTCCGTTGTGGTTGTTGTCACGCCGTCTTTTTGCATATTTTCCAAAAGCATGGCGGAAATGTCGGCTTGCATTTGTTCGTCGGAAATTTCACCGTCGGCGGTGGCGGCATCAACGGCGTAATCCATTGCGTCCTGCATAAATTGGTTCATAACGGCTTGCATATCAATGGCTGTAACGTCCACTGTTACGTTGACTGTTTCGCTGTCAACTTCTTCGGCAGCTACAATTTCGTAAGAAAGATTGCTGAAAATGGTGTCACCTACTTTTTTCAAATCAAGACCGCTTTCTTCATCGGTTCCCATGTTCAGTTCAACGGTATCAGCCACAAAATATTCCTGCGCCGTTGTGAAATCATCGGACTGCAAAGCCGCAAACATATTGTCGACTGTTGCTTCCGCTTCTTCGGTGCCGCCGGAGCAGGCTGTCAGACAAAACAGCATTGCCAGGGCAAACACCGCTGCCAATAATTTCTTTTTCATAATTATCACTCCTAATAGAAAAAATATTTATGTAAATTTTTAATTACATAACACCTTTAACCCAATACTATCGTTGGAATTTGAGATTTCAATACACATAACCACAAATAGTATAGTTGATTGTTAAGTCAAAGTCAATAGCAGGCAATTAAAAAATATATTGTAATTTTATTTACTGTTTTCAGAGTGTTTGACAACTTTTCGCAAAAGATAAATACGCAGTCCGTAAAGCTTTTCACGCAGGGCTTTGTCGTCATAATTGTCAAAATAAATGATTTGAATTTTGTAACCGCCCGTTTCCTTGGCATATTTATCCAAAGTCATGATTGGTTTTATGCGGTTTTTTAAAGCTGAATATTTGCCGTAATTGATTTGGTATTTTAATTCGTGGCGAAAATTAGGTGTGTCGTTCAATTTAATCATCTCCCTTACTTTATGGCATAATTTTACAATAATGAAGTGAACCTACCTAAAGCCTTATCCAAAGAACAGCTTAACTTTATGTTAATTTTCTGTGAAAACGGGTGATGACGGGCTGAATATCGGTGAAGAACAGGTGAACGAAAAAAATCGGCTGACGGCTGTTTCAAAAGCTGTTTCGGCGGGAACTATACATATGGGGTAGGCGGGTGCGGAAAATTTGCAGAAAATGTTTTACATAACAAGAAAAATTTGTTAAAATTAAAGAAAGCGCTTGGAGCGCCTGATTGCAAAAATTGCAGGGAGAATATTTTATGCCTTGGTGGTTAATACTGATTGCGGTAATATTGCTGCTGTTGGTTTTGGGCGCTTTGCACCCGTTGCGTTTGAAAGTTGAAGGACAGGCGGCGGCAACGCTGGATTTGCGGCTGACACTTATGCCTTTCGGTATTTTTCCTTTCAAAATACGAATTATTGATATTAAAGATACGCCCTATGACCAACTGGGGCAAAACCGCAAAACCAAAAAGAAAAAGAAAAAACAAAAATCAAAAAATAAAGATCAAACAGAAAACAAAGAAAAGCAAAGCTTTACCGAAACAATACCTTTCGGCAGGCGGGAGCTGTTCGTTTTGCTTGACAAAGCTTTGGGTCGTCTGCGGATTGAAACTTTGGAGTTGGAGGCAAATTTGGCGGGCGATCCTTATCACTGCGGTGTTGCCTGCGGTGCTTTGTGGATATTTTTTGGCGGCGGCTTTGCCTTTTTGAGCAGCCGTGTGAAAAAATTTGCAAAAAAACCGATTATGAATTTCGGTGTGGATTTGAACAATCCGTGGTCGGCGCATTTCAAAATGCAGATTATGCTGAGAGTCGGCGATTTGGGCAGGGTTGGTATCAAGGTTTTATGGGCTGTCATTAAAAACAAATGCAAAAACAGGCATAAAACAGATGATAATGCAGAAAATAACAACAAAAACCGCCCCAAAGAGCAAATACCGAATTGCGGCAAACAATCGGCGGTTTGAGCAAAAAAAGAATAAATTTGCTATAATATAATAATGAAGATATATAAAATATAATTGACGAGGTGATTACAATGACTGCAAATTCCAATATTGAAGGTTTGTTGGGTACATCCATGGATAGTTTGAGAAAAATGATCAATGTGAACACCGTTGTAGGCGAAGCTATGCACCTTGGCGACGGCGTTTGCATTGTGCCGATTTCCAAGGTTTCGGTTGGTTTCGGCGCAGGCGGAGGCGAATATGCCATGCAGGCTAACGACGACCTGCCTTTCGGCGGCGGCGCAGGCGGAGGTATGTCTATCAAGCCCGTCGGTTTTTTGGTTGCCAACAACGGCGATGTGAGATTTATGCCTGTTGAGGGCGGCGATTCGATGGATGCGGTTTTCGATGCTTTGCCCGGTTTGGTTGACAAAATCTCAGGTCTTTTTTCCAAAAAGAAAAACCTTGATATCGAAGAGTAAAGTTTTATGAATTCCGAAAATTTTAAAGAAAAAGCGGCAATGCTGTGCGTTGCCGCTTTTTGTGGGTAAACATTAAAAAACCGGGCTCATTTTCCGTTGACGGAAAATGAGCCCGGTTTCTGTTATACAAAATAATATATTGCCTAACCGCAAAGTTGGCAAAATATGATTTTTTTTGCCATAATTTAAGCGGTGCTTATCAATGACGGTAGGCGGTTAGCCCTCAGCCGAGGGGATGATAATATGGTAACTTGGCGAGATTTAATAGCGCTTTTGTGTTTGCTTCTGCTCATTGCCGAATTTACATATAATATCACAAAAAAGAAATAACCGCCGAGCCTAGGAAACTTGCGGTTATTCTTTAACTAATGATTTTCAGGGCTGACCGCTTATCGGTAAGCACCTTTTATGATATAATTATATATATGCCCTATTAATATTTTTGTCAACAGCCGCTGCTTTGCCGCCGAGGCTGTTTTTTTGCATAATCGGCGAACTGCCGCATATTATTATTTATGAAAAATTATGTGGCAGGTGAGGAAATTATGAGTGCAGACAAAATGAAGGTTTGCTTTTTTAAACGAAAATCTGTGGTTGTTTTGCTTTTTGCGGCGGCGCTTTTTATAATCGGAGCCGTGGTTTATCCCAGAGTAACCGATTATGTTGCTGTTTTGACGGCAGGCGGCGCCGATAATTGGGGGCTGAGTTTCCGGACGGAGGGTGAACCGCCCGTCGCCAATGCGCCGCAGGAGTTTTTGGCGGATTTCAACGCTTATTACATCGGCGATACCTCTGCCAAGAACATTTATCTGACATTTGACGCAGGCTTTGAAAACGGCTGTACCGAAAAGATTTTGCAGGTTTTGCAGAAGCATAAGGTCAGGGCAACCTTTTTCTTGGTTGGTTCGTACATTCGTGAACACCCCGATTTGGTGAAAAAAATGGTTGAATGCGGGCAGATTGTCGGCAACCACACCAACACCCACCCCGACATGGCGCAAATTGCCGATATGGCAAGCTTTGCCGAGGAATTGGACACAACCGCCGCCGCCTATAAAGAGGTTACGGGGAAGGAAATGCCGAAATATTATCGGCCGCCCCAGGGTAAATACAGCGAAGAAAACTTGGCGATGGCGCAGGAACTGGGGTATAAAACCGTCTTTTGGTCTTTGGCATACGTTGATTGGTATCAGGACGACCAGCCAAGCAAAGAGGAAGCTTTCGGCAAGCTGATTCCCAGAATTCACAACGGAGCCATTGTACTTTTGCACAGCACCTCCGAAACCAACGCCGAAATTCTCGACGAGCTTTTGACGGAATGGGAAAATTTGGGATACAGCTTTAAATCTTTGGACGAATTGCCGTCGTAGAATTTGTTTTTTA
>JAHZFN010000327.1:4446-6172 GCA_019421315.1 Peptococcaceae bacterium
GACTTTTCCCCCTTGTTTATTCTTTGGGATTATATTATAATAAATGATAGGAAGCTATAAATTCCAAAAAATATTATGAGGTGATAACAAAATGACTTTGGCTGAAATGACAAAGGAACAATTGGTTGAGTACCAAAACAAACTGAACAAGGAATATGCCGATTACAAAGCAAAAGGTTTGGCTTTGAACATGGCTCGCGGTAAACCTGCTGTTGCACAGCTTGATCTTTCCATGGATATGCTGGACATCAAACCCGTAAAATCCGCCGACGGCACAGACATCAGAAACTACGGTATCGTTGACGGTATTCAGGAAGCAAAAGAACTGATGGGCGCTATGATGGGCATGGCTCCCGAAAATGTTATTGTTTTCGGTAATGCCAGCCTGAACATCATGTATGATACAGTTGTACGCGCTTTGCTGTTCGGTGTTTCCGAAGAAGCTACTCCTTGGATTCAACAAGGCAAATTGAAATTTTTGTGTCCTTCTCCCGGTTATGATCGTCATTTCGGCGTTACTGAACAGTTGGGTTTTGAACTGATTACCGTTGACATGACAGACGAAGGTCCCGACATGGATCAGGTTGAAGAATTGGTTGCCAACGATGCTGCTATCAAAGGTATCTGGTGCGTACCCATGTATTCCAACCCCACAGGCATTACTTTCAGCGATGATGTTGTAAGAAGACTTGCCAACATGAAAACGGCAGCTCCCGACTTCAGAATTTTCTGGGATAATGCTTATTGCGTACATCACCTTGATTTCAACGATACAGATAAACTCCTGAACCTCTATGACGAATGTGTTAAAGCAGGCAATGAAGACAGAATGTATACATTCGCTTCCACCTCCAAAATCACATTCCCGGGTGCAGGTATTGCCGCAATGGGCGCTTCTCCCGCCAACATTGCTTACATCAAAAAATTGATGGGTGCGCAGACCATCGGTCATGACAAAATGAACCAGCTCCGCCACACAACATATTTCGGCGGTTACGAAGGCTTGCTCAACCATATGAAAAAACACGCTGAAATTTTGAAACCCAAATTTGAAGCTGTTGTCGCAACCTTGACCAAAGAATTGGGCGACTTGGACATCTGCTCCTGGACTAACCCCAAAGGCGGTTACTTCATTTCTTTTGATACAATGCCCGGCTGCGCCAAAAGAGTTGTCGCTCTCTGCAAAGAAGCAGGCGTTACATTGACAGGCGCCGGCGCAACCTTCCCTTATAAAAATGATCCGGAAGATAAAAATATCCGTATCGCTCCTTCTCTGCCTCCTGTTGAAGAATTGCAGGTTGCCGCAGATCTCTTCTGCTTGGCAGTTAAAATGGCAACTGTTGAAAAACTTTTGGCTGAATAATATTCCATCTGCGTTTTTTTGACGCAATAACAAAAAAACAAAATCCTCGGATTATTTTATCCGAGGATTTTTTATAAATTTTATTTGATGAATTTGATAAAAAGGGAGTTTTATTGGACAGGTGAAATGTTAAAATCAGTATGCAAGGCTAAGCTGTAAAGATTATTTGGTTTGACAAATCATTAAAAAAATTTTCGAAAAAGCAAAAACAACCGCAAATTCAAAAAAATCAAAAAAAGAAGGTAACTGTCATGAAAAAAGTTTATTTTACAATTACGGGAACAGGGCATTATTACGGCAGTGATTTTCTGGAACCGAAAATGCAGGTTAGGCTGGTCAAAGAACATGATAATGAATTTGACA
>JAHZFN010000327.1:6182-7486 GCA_019421315.1 Peptococcaceae bacterium
AGCGAAGCCATTAAGGTTACTGTGCCGGGTTTGGGTCAAATCGGTCATGTGGCAAACAGCCCATATACCGTTTTGGGCGAAAGCATGAGTGCCGGCAGAATTTACGATAAAATAGGCGATTGCGCTTGGGGAACGGTGCTTTACATTTTGCCGAAAGGCGTGCTGTGCTTTTTGAAGAATAGCCGCTGTTTAAAATTTGGCGGTAATACTCGGGCGATAATATGATAAAAGCTTATGTTGCTTTTAATGCAGCGCAAAAAGACCTTGTTTTGCAACAAGGTCTTTTTGTTAATTATTTTTTTAGGATTTGAAAAGAAAAATTGAAAAAGTCTATAACACTATCGGTTCATTTGCTTTACAAGTATATAATAACGGACTTATGTGTTGAACAGATGAAGACAGGCAAAACATAATCTGAAAAAATCATTATTTTAATAAGTTTTTTATCATATTTTATTTTATATTTTATTTCCGACTGCATATTTTTGTTCCCTTGCATTTGGCTTTTGATTTATCTGAAGATAAAATATTATATTTTTGGATAAAACCTTTGTTATAAGAGGAAATATCCTCTTTTTTGTGGAATAATCTGTTATAATATATTAGTAAGGATTAGTGTAAACATAAGATAAAGAAACCTATGATACATATATATTGGTGATGGGAGAGGAGTTTTGAACTTGGATAATTTGGAAAACGTTGAGCAGGTGAGCGAAAATATTACAAACAGTCTGGCTGACAAAATTGCAGCGGCTTTAAATATCAGCAGCGGCACAGTTGAAAAAATACTGGCTTTCGGCGGCAAAATTTTGGTGGCTTTGATAATTTTGCTGTTGGGTATGATTGCCCTGAAGATTATTTTGCACTTTGTCAAAAAAGCCACCAACAAAGCAAATGTGGAGGTCATTATCCGCAATTACCTGCTGGTTTGCATAAAAACCGTGGTTTGGGTGATACTTATTATCAGCGTGCTGACGGTTTTGGGAGTGCCAACCACGTCCCTCATCGCCATGATTTCGGCGGCAGGCGTGGCGATAGCCTTGGCTTTGCAAAATTCCCTTGCCAATTTGGCGGGTGGACTTTTGATTATTTTAAATAAACCTTTTTCCAAGGGCGATTTAATCGAGGCGCAGGGGGTAACGGGCATTGTTGAAGAAATTCATTTGATGAACTGCAAGCTGCACACTGTGCAGAACAAGGACATCATCGTTCCCAACGGTGCCCTTTTCAACGGCACCATCGTCAACAGCTCTTCATCGGGCTGCCGCCGCATTGATATTTCCGTCGGCGTGGGCTACAACACC
>JAHZFN010000034.1:0-10935 GCA_019421315.1 Peptococcaceae bacterium
GTGATTGTTACTTTGCCTGTGCCTGTTACTGCCACATTGCCGTTTTGATCGATGGCAGCGTTGCCGCTTACGGTATATGTAACATCGCCGCTTGCGCCGTCGGCGCTGACTTTAAATGTATCGCCGTAGTAAACAACCTGCGGTACATCGTCGATAGTAAAGTTGTCCTGAGAATCGTTGGTAATTACCAGTTCGGCGTTGAAAGGCGCAACGGTATAGTTGGTTTCGTCGTTCAAAACAACGGAAACTTCATATGTACCAACATTAACGGGGTCAACTTCACTGCCGTTCTGCAAATATTTAACTGTGTAATCTTTGAAAACAGCGCCGTTTACCATGGCGGTAACTTCAACCTTTTGTTTGCTGCCGTCATAGGTGCGGGTTGTGCTTTCGGCGCAGATAACGGAAACTGTCGCTTTGTAAATTTCGGCAGTGGTCGTACCTGTGATTTTGCCGCCTTGCAATTCATAGTTGGCGGCGGCGCTGCCTGTCAAATCGGTAATTGTATAGTTGACGGTTTTGTCTGCGCCTGCATCAGCATCGGCAAAGCTGCCTTCACCCAAGCCTTTGATGCCTGCATATTGGGTTGTAACCGTCAATTTGGCGTCTTTTGCGCCGTCATAAGTTTTGTTTTCGGCAGTTACCGTAAAGTCATCGGCAGTCAAAGCCTTGGGAACTACGGTCAGAGTTGCACTTTCATATTGAATGTCGTAAATATCGGAGTACAAACCGGAAGGAGTGATGGTGTACATACCGACATTTTTGCCTGCGGTATAATTTGTTTTCAGAACCAGACTTCCTTCAAAACTGTCTGCCGTAAAGCCGCCGGGATAAGTTACCGTACCGCTTATCCATTCATCACCGTAAGAAACTTCGGCGTCGTTGGCTTTGACAATCACGGTTTCTTTGGTGATATTCAGGGTGTAGCCGGCATAAACAGGAGTTGTTTCTTCTTTTTCGCTGGTGGCGGTAATGGTTACGGAGCCTGCGCCTTTAATTGTAACCAAACCGTTGTTGTCAACAGAAGCAATGTCGCTGTCGGAAGAAGTGTAGGTTACCGTGCTGCTGTTGGGGTTTACCAAGTCGTTGGTAAAGGCGGCGTCGGTTGTTTTCTTGTTGACAACGCCGTTTTTGAAGTAAATGGGTTTCTGCTGTTGGTCACTGCCAATTTTAATATCCATAAAACCGATATTGCCGTAAGCCGTCAAATCGGCAGGGATGGTTGTTCCCGTTACAATGTATTCATTGGCAATTTGGTAATGGTCTGTATCGGCGTCGCTGCTCAAGGATATAACGTAGAAATATCTGCCTGCGGCAATCGCCTTGGATACGGGAGTTGTGGAAACCAGTTTGTTTTCGTTTTCATCAACCTTGTAGTATTTAACGACAAAATCGCCGTCACTCAAAGCTGTTGAATCGTTGGTGAAACTGATCTGTTTGGCAACGCCCGCTTCATATTTCTGTTCCGTACCGGAAACCGTCAAATGAACGTCCTGTTTATTGATAGTTACATAGAAACTTTCTGTTTTAATTCCATAATATTGGTCACCGGAGTTATAATCCACTTTCATCAGGTTGGAACCACCCGGCATGTCGGCTTTTACCGTTACGGTAAATTCACCGTTTTCCAAAGCACAATTTCCCATCGTGCCCGATACATTGGTAATCTGAACATTACCTGTGGGAATTTCGCCGTTTGCAACACCGTTGACTTTACCGGTGATAACAATATCGTCGCCATAGGTATATGTGCTGTCGCTGCGGTCCAAGGTATAAGTGATTGTGGGAGTGGCTTTTCCGATTGTAAAGCTACCTACCGGAATCTTTGTTGCGGCGTTGCAGGTATCCGTTGCTGCCAAATCGACATAAACTTCGTACGTACCGGGCGCAACGGGCGCTTCGGTTGACATGCTGTCATCAGCCGTGCTGCCCTGCTCTTTGTATTTTACAGCGCTGACACTGACTTCAACACCTGTATCGGTTTTGCCGCTGACAGTTGCCGCATGGGCAGCTCCGTCATATGTCGTCTTGTTAGGCAAGGTTACATCAAGATAAGTTGCGTAATTATCTTTGTCTATTGTAGCCTTGGCAACCAAGAAGGACGGTGTTTGAAAATATGACCACTTGTCCAGCTCATACATATTGTAGGTGCCTTCTTTAAAGATATACCCATTTTGTGGAATGGTATATTTCACACCGAACTTGTAACCTGCTTTAATTTCGCCCGTATACGTATCTTTGAAATCAAACTCATATACGCTGGAGTTGCTCTGAACAATTTTTGATGTCATACCGCCGATTCTTGCCAAATCGTCATCAGAAGGAGCGGCAACATAATCATCGCTGCCTACCTGCTTCCATTTGCATTTATATTCGGGAATTTCCGTTGCACCCACCAGAATTTGCTGTGTGCCGTCCATAACGGGGTAATACTTGCCCTCAACTCCCGATGCTGCAAATGTCGTAGATTTTTTTAAACTGACAGATGTCCAAGGTTTGTATTTAGCATTGGCATCAGATGTCCACGAAGTTGTATAGTAATCATCGTTAATTTGATAAGGCAGCTGCAAATTGGAACCGTAGTTAATATAGTTTTGCATAATTTCGTTGCCGTATTTCAAAGTAACCAGATAAGATTTGCTGGCTGTGGAGGATTTACTATTGTAAACATTCTCATTGTAAGCCTTGTCAAAGGAAGAATTTGTATTGTATTCTGACTGGCTGAACGCCATTTTGGCTACGCTGGTCGTAATACCGTAGTTGGAGCCCAGATCTTGGTCGGCACCGATGGTTTTTTCGATGTATCTGCCGCTTACAGTGCAGTTACCGTAGGAGTTACTTATATAGCCGCCCGCAGTATTTTGACCGCAGAGAAAACCGCGCGTAGCCATATTGTTTTTACTAATTGCCAACGTAGAGTCATTTGTAATTGAACCGTCAACCCAAACGTTATACATTGTGCCGTAGTTTAATGCAACGCCGGGCGAGAAATATGTAAGCGTAGCACCGGTGAATCCACTCCAATAATCAACAGTAAGATTAAGAGAACAATGGATATTGGCTATTTGTCCGCAGTTGACAACCGCAATGCCGCCCAAACCGCCGCTGTACTTTGAATAGCTTGGATCGCTGTCCCCGAACTTCACACTGCCGCTGATTGTGGAATTGACGATGGAACCATAGTTATCAAAAACGAAAATGCCCACATCACTGGCAATGATATAACTTTCACAAGTGGAAGTTTTGTTGGGAGAACCGTCAAAGTTGAGACCGGTAACGGTAACCGAATCGATTACGCCCCTGTTGGTCACGGCAAATACACCGGATTTAAAGGTGTATGTGCCGTTGTGGCTTGACGGAATATCTTTGAAAGTGTTGTTGTACTTGGGGTTGGACAGAGTCAGATTGTACACCAAACCGCTTTGGGCAATCTCGTTGAAAAGAGCGCCCTCGGTTGTTCTAACCTGTTTGCTGCCCGTCGTTATAGTATCATCATAGGTAACAGTCAGCAAAACATCAAGACCGCTGATGGTCTTGCCGTTACCGTTCAAGATACCTTTAAAAGAATCAATGGTGGAAAAACTACGGTCTAATGTAATGTTATTCATTAATTTGTAGTGTGTTCCGGGTGCACCGTCGCCGATTTTTGCCAAATCCGCAGCGTCCGTAACCTGATAAGGATCAGCTTCCGTACCGGAACCGTTCATGGTTCCGCCCGCCGCAACGGCAAAGCCGGCGCTCAGCATGACTATGACCATTACCAAGACCATAACCACGCCTAAAAACTTTTTGCGCATAATCAAACCTCCTAATTAAATTTTTTTTATTAAAATATTTTTTAATGCCTTATTTAAATGCCTTTTTGCTTTAGGAAGACTTACTTCCCGTGGTGTTTAAAATTCCTCAATGAGCAATCGCAAACATCACCTCCGCTTTTTTAACCATACATTCAACAAAAATCTACTATATATTAACAATTTAACAATCAAAATATGCCGAAAATATAAACAAAGCTCTGCATTATACCAAGCTT
Organism: Peptococcaceae bacterium; assembly: GCA_019421315.1. Classification (GTDB taxonomy): domain Bacteria; phylum Bacillota; class Dehalobacteriia; order UBA4068; family UBA4997; genus JAHZFN01. Next base: position 4,034 of record JAHZFN010000034.1, read on the forward strand.
CGGCATATTTTCCCTATTCCTTATATTTTACCATATTGATTATAAGTTTGTCAGCAAATTTTGGCAATATTTTTTACAGAAACATAAAATATTTTTAGACTGTGTTCTAAATTGATTTTTGGCTTAACCATGCGATTTCAAGTGTTTTTGTGCAAGGAATTTCAACACATATATTCGTCACCTAAAAATTTGATTTTATATTCAAAAATCTTCGGCAATTTCATACTGTTTATCGCATTTCTCGTATATTTATTCGCCGCTGCGGTTTTTTTTGCCCTGCCCTGCTCATCCGCCTTTTCCGCCTTTTGCATTATAAAGTTTTATTATTAAATTTTTTTTAGTATTAATTCAACTTCAGTACTTGACATTACAAAGTACTGATGATAATATAATAGACAAAGAAGGTGATGCGATGAACGTTCAGTTTAAAAAAGGCGTTTTGGGGCTTGTGGTTTTAATCTCCGTTACGCAAAAAGATATGTACGGCTACGAACTGATCAGTGAAGTTTCGGAAATCATTGATGTCAACGAAGGCACAATCTACCCTCTGCTGAAAAGGCTGACCAACGAAAAATATTTTGAAACCTATTTAAAAGAATCATCCGAGGGGCCGCCCCGCAAATATTACCATTTAACAGCTTCCGGCAGAGAATATAAAGAGAATTTAAAAAAAGAATGGCTCAAATTCAGCCAAAAAGTAAATGCATTTATAGAGGAGTGTGATAGTCATGAATAAACAGGAGTTTTTCGATTATTTGAACAAACGACTGGAAATCCTGAACAAAAAGGAACGTGAGGATATTTTGGCGGAATTTGACCAGCATATTACCAACAAAATTGAAAACGGCGCATCGGAAGCCGAAGCCATAGCCGATTTCGGAGACCCCGAAGAATTTGTCGAAGAAATTCTTGACGCCTACAAGGTCAACCCCGAATATGACCAAATCAAAGAGGAAGTCGCCGCCAAGAATTCCATCGGGCGTTTTTTGAAAAATTTCGGCAGCGCCGTCAACGCCATTGCCGACAGCCTTTTTCAAAAAAGCAAAAGAGAGCTTTTGGGCATTCTGGTGAAGCTGATCGTGCTCTGCTTAATTCTTTGGGCTATCAATATGCCGCTGACCATTCTTTTGAACTCCGTTTTGAACCTGTTTAACGTTTTGCCCAACGCCTTGTATTCCGCCATCGACATGGTGATACGTTTTATTTACAATCTGGCTTATTTAATGCTGGTTTGCTACTCTGTTTATCTTTTTGTCGCCAAATATTTTTTGGCAGACTGGAAACGTCAGGATACCGCAGATAACAGCATAAATCAAAAAGAAAAAACGAGAAAGGAGAAAGTCGCTGTGTATAAAGAAAATGATGATAGTGTATCAAACGAAGAAAAAACAACCCAAACAACAGAAAATGTGCAGTCAAACGGCGGTTTTTTAACCGTTATCAAAGACAAAGGCCGCAAATTCCGCGAAGAAAACAGCGAAACGCCGACAGCGCACGCCGAAAACGACGACAAGCTTCTGACATTACTGACAGTCTGCTTGAAAATTTTGATTATCTTTTGCCTTTTGCCCTTTGGGGTATACGCCGTTGCCAATTTAATCGGCTTCGCAGTTGCCCTGGTTATGATATTCATGGGACTGCCGACGGTTGGCATAACCATTGCCGCCCTGGGTTCTCTGCTTTGCGTCTGCGTTTTTATAGTTTTCGTTTTCAGAGCAGTTTTTCCAAAATCCAACTATAAAAAATAGTATTAAAAAATTCAAACGAGGTGAAAAAAAATGAGCAAATTTGCTAAAATCATGTTAATCTGCTTTGCGGCGGGCATTGTGCTTATAGGAATCGGCGGCACAGTCGCTTTCTGCGAAATATCTTCCATAGATTACGGCGGCACCAAGGTTTACGAAAGCGGTTCGGAAAACGTTACGCAAACCTATGAGGAAAAATTAACCGCCGATATTGCCACAATCGAAATTGACATAGATAACCAAGACGATGCGCAAACCAGAGAAACAGTCAATGTTGTTACCGACGAAAACATTCCCGAAGACAAAATCATCTTCGAGCTGAGCTACCCCGCCGACTGCAACTATACATATAATTTCAGCGTGGAAAGGGAAGACGACGACTATCATGACGACTATGATGATTATTATGACGATGACTATCATGAATATCATTACGAAGGAACCTACGAACATACCGCCACAGCGGAAAGTGAATCATACACCGACAATACTCCCCAAAGATACAATAGCTCCAACAGCTTGGAGGCGTCTGTAGATATAGGCTTCTACCAGCTTAACGAAGTTAAATACCTGCGGGGGGTAGTGGACGATTTGCAAAACGGCGAATATTACCGCTACATCGCCAAAGGCTCTGTAACCGTTAAAATCAACCCCGCCAACGAAAGCAAAATCATTTTTGATTAATCGGTAAAAACATAAAATAAGGTGGTAGAAATGAAAAAAATATATCGTTCCAAAAACGACTGTGTTATCTGGGGCGTCTGCGGCGGCATAGCCGAGTATTTGAACATAAGCTCCGTTTTGGTGCGGCTGATTGCCCTTACCCTAACTCTTTGCACGGCTTTTGTCGGCACACTCCTCTGCTACATTGCGGCACGGCTGATTATCCCCCAAGAACCCAACTATTATGATATATAGCAACCCAACATAATCATGCAGAAATTTTTTTCAAGTGTTTTAGTTGTGTGAGCCTAAAAACTCAAAAACGGCATATTACCAAACAGGCTTTCCTTTGACAAATCAAAGGAAAGCCTGTTGTGTTACAGTTTATCATATTGAAAAAATCAATTATTTGATTATCTGCAAATTAAAGGTATGCTCCAGAGGGCCGCTGCCTTTTCCCAAATTCAGCTGAGCCTTCAAAGCGCCCGTGATATACGCCTTGGCATTTTTCACAGCCACAGGCATATCAAAGCCCGCCGCCAAATTGCAGGCGATGGCGGAGGACAGGGTGCAGCCTGTGCCGTGGGTGTTGGGGTTATCCACCCTTTCACCCGTCAGCCAAATTGCTTTGCCATGGTCGAAAAGCAAATCGTTGGCAGTTTCCGTCAAATGACCGCCTTTCACCAAAACAGCGCCGTCAATATTCTTGCCGATTATTTCCGCAGCCTTTATCATATCCTCTTCGCTTTTGATGGCAAAGCCGCACAAAGCTTCAGCTTCGGGCAAATTGGGCGTAATAATGTCGCCTATGGGCAAAAGATTGTTTATCAAAGCCGTCATGGCGTCGTCGGAAAGCAGCTTGCTGCCGCTGGTGGAAACCATAACGGGGTCGACAACAATGTTTTTTGCCTTGTATTCGGTCAGCTTTTCGGCAATTTTGTTGATAATACCGCTGTTGGAAACCATACCGATTTTAACGGCATCAGGCGCAATATCTTGGAAAATGCAGTCAATTTCCGAACCGACAAATTCGGGCGATGCATCCAAAACGCCGTAAACCCCCGTTGTGTTCTGCGCCGTCAAAGCCGTAATGGCGCTCATCGCATACATCTTATGAGCGGTGATGGTTTTTATATCCGCCTGAATACCGGCGCCGCCGCTGCAATCGGAACCCGCAACAGTCAGAACTTTTTTAATCAATATATTCACCCCATTCGCTGTAATCTTTGATATAAATATCGGACAGAGCTTTGATTTTTTCTTGATCATCGTCGCTGTCCTCGTCAAAAAAACCAACCACATTAAAGCCTTCTGCCGCCGCCGTTTCCACGGCATACAAAGCGTCCTCGAAAACCCAAGTATCCACCTTGTCAGTTCCCAAAAAAGCCAAAGCTTTGAGATATATGTCGGGAGAGGTTTTGGCGGCTCCAACTTCGCCGCAGGTGAAAACTGCGGCAAAATCCTGCCAAATACCCAGCCTTTTCAGGCATTGCTCCGCCAAAGCGCGGTCGGTCGCCGTGGCAATGCACATTTTGACATTTCTTTTTTTCAAGCTTGTCAAAATTTCCTCGGCGCCCGCTTTCATATGCACCTCATATTTATAAAAATCGTCCATGAGAGAATTTAGCTTCGCCAAAAAAAGGTGATAATCAGCCGTCGTGCCGTATTCTTCGTGGAGATAAGCACAAGCCTCCTCCAAGGACATTGGGTGCAGGATTTCGTAAATATCCTGCTTCGGTTCAATGCCCTGCGACTGCAAATATCGGACACCTACCGTCCGCCATTCGTGCATAGAAGCGAGAAGAGTTCCGTCCATATCAAAAATGGCGCCTTTAATGTTTTTGATGTCGTTTTTAGTTTTTTCTGCCATGTTTGTTCACCGTTTGTTATTTATTTTTGCATTTTCTGCACCATGGTCAAGGTTTGCTGTTTCAGTTGGGCGGCAGCCTCCGCCGCATTTTCCGCCGCAAAAATTGCCGAAACAACGGCAACGCCGACCACGCCGCTGCCTGCCAGCTGCGGTATATTTTCCCGATTGATACCACCGATGGCAACTACCGGTATTTTAACAGAATTGCAGATATTTTGCAATGTTTCAAAAGAAACGGCGTCGGCATCCAATTTGGTCGATGTGGAAAAAACAGCACCGACACCCAAATAATCGGCGCCGTTTTGCTCCGCCAAAACCGCCTGCTCAACAGTTTGGGCAGAAACACCCAAAATTTTATCTTCGCCCAGCTTACTGCGAACCAAGCCTGCCGCCATATCCTCCTGCCCAACATGAACGCCGTCGGCATCTGCCGCCAACGCCACGTCAACATTATCGTTAATGACAAAAGGCACATTGTATTTGCGGCAAACCTCCTTTATGACAAAAGCCTCCTGCAAAAAGGTATCGTAATCCAAGTCCTTTTCCCGCAGCTGAATAAAGGTTGCGCCGCCTTTTACCGCTTCTTCAACCTGCTCCGCCAAGCTTCTGCCGTTCAGCCAGCTGCGGTCCGTAACTCCGTACAGCAGCAAAGCCGCCGCCAGCTGTTCTCGGTTCGGTTTTGCCTGTTTTATTTGCTCTGAATTTTGTTGAGAATTATTTAAGCTCATATTTCGCACCCTTAACAAGTTCGTCTATGTCCATTGTGTAAACAGAGTCAATCAAATATGTTCTGAAAGAACCGTTGCCGGCTTTGGTTGCGGCTGTTTTTTGCTGCGCCAATTCACCTGCATAACCGTAAAAGCACATGGCAACGCTGACAGCCTCAAAATAATCCGCATTGGCGCCGACAAAAGCGCCCAACAAAGAAGAAAGCATACAGCCCGAACCTGTGATGTCCGCCATGATGGCATGACCGTTTTTAATCAAAGCGCCCTTATTGCCCTGGACAACGATGTCCGTTGCGCCCGAAACCACAATAACGGCGCCTGTTTTTTCGGAAAACTCCCTCATAAACGTCATAACGGATTCGATGTTGTTATCGTTGATTTTATCAGCGGCGGCGGCGTCAACGCCCTTTGTACTGCCGCTGCCCAGTGCCAAAGCCTTGATTTCGGAAATATTGCCGCGGATAACAGCAAAATCCACACTGTCAAGCAGTCGGCGGCAGGTTTCGTTTCGCAAAGCGGAAGCCCCTGCGCCCACAGGATCCAAAACAACGGGAATACCTACTGCGTTAGCTTTTTTGCCTGCCGCCAGCATAGATTCGACAGTTCTTTGGTTCAAAGTGCCGATATTGATTACCAAAGCACGGCTGATAGCGGTGATTTCTTCCACCTCGGCAATATCGTCCGCCATAATAGGAGAGCCACCGCAAGCGATAAGCATATTGGCGCAATCGTTCACCGTAACGTAGTTTGTGATATTATGCACCAAGGGATTTACTGTTCTTACATTATTGATAACCTGAGAAAAATTAAGCATTGTTATTACCTGCCTTTGCAATTTTAATTATTTAAATTTTTATTTATATTAGTTTTAATTTTTTGCGCCCTGAATTTTATCAACGATAACAGCCAAAATCACAATGATAACCATAACAGGCAGCGTGTTGCCGACGGGCGTTTCAATCTGCATAAACCAACGATACAGCGCAAAGCCGATCACCCACAAAATAAGGTTGGCAACGACAAAGCTGCGGTTGCTGAAATCCTTGTGCAGAATGAAATAATCCGCAATCATAATGGCAATCATCGGCGCAAAAACCGAGCCGATCAAATACAGGAAGCCTTCCATTTCGTGAATCGGGAAGAAAATGGCCAGCAATGTGCCGAGAACGCAGACGATAACGGCAATCACCTTTTCATTCAGCTTGTTATGCAGGCTGACAGAGCTTACGCCTGCAGAATAAGCATCCAAAAAGGTTGTGGTAACGGTGGAAAGGAAAATAACAATCAAACCAACAACGCCCAAGCCTGCGGCAACCATAATTGCCGCAACGTCGGATTCGCCCGTAAACAAAGCGGCAGCCATACCGATAACGTACATCCAACAGCTGGCGACGAAATAAACGGCAGCACTGGCGAAAGTCGCCTTTTTGCCTTTTTCGGCAAATCTTGTGTAGTCGGAAATCAACGGCAGCCAAGACAAAGGCATGGCAACGGAAAGCTCAACGGCAGCACCGAAGGAAAGCACATCCTCTCCCGCAAAAGCGGTATTGCCGCCGAAAACCACAAAGCTCATGACAATAGTCAAAACAAAAAGAGCCGTCATGGCAACAACATTGACATATTTCAGGTTTTTAATACCTATCAAAATCCAAATGATAATGAAAATGCCGATAATTATGCTCCAAAAACCGCCGTTACCGACAGCATAGATGCTGTTCAAGGCATCAGCGCCGTTCAAAATCATAATTGCCGTCCAGCCCAAAAGCTGCAAAACGTTCAAAAAAGCAAAAAGCTTCAGACCGTTGCTGCCAAAGGATACGCTGACGGTTTCCATGGCGCTTTTGCCAGTTTGGGCGCCCATCAAGCCTGCCAAATACAGCAAAATGCAGCCGATAA
>JAHZFN010000034.1:10945-16038 GCA_019421315.1 Peptococcaceae bacterium
AGCCCTTTGCCAAAGCCAAGCGGCGCAATGGCAGTACCCGTGAGAATTTCCGCAATGGAAATTGCAGCTCCGAACCAAATCAGTCCATTGCTGAAAACAGATGTCTTTGTCTCTTTCATAATAGTTTCTCCTTACATAAAAAATATTTACCCGCATACAGGCTCAAAGCTTGCACAAAAATAAAAAAAACTGCAAAAAGACACCGTGAGGGGCATTTTTGCAGTATAAAAGCAAAGCCTTGGATTCCTTCCTACGCCGGCATTATCCGGATCAGGTTATAGGGTATAATCTCAGCCGTAAAGCACCCCTGTAATCTTATCTGTACTATTATATCTTATTATAAATAAAATCTGTTGTCAATGGAAAACACTAAATAAACATATATAATTCATATTATATCTTTTATATAAAAAACACACAGGAAATGGCAAACGCCGCAAATTTTATCGTAAATTTTATCCTGTGTGTTATATTCGTGTTTATGTTATGCGCAAAAAAACATTCCGCCAACCTCGTCTGCCAAACCGCTACGCTGTTTTATCTGCGGCAAATGCCGCCCAAATCAAAAATCCGCTTATATCCCAAATCATTAAAAAAAACCGTTGCAATGCGGCTTCTGGTTCCCGTTGCGCAATAAACTATAACCGGTGCATTTTTATCCGGCAGATATTTTTCGTATTCATCGTAAATTTCCTCCAACGGCATAGATATGCTGCAGGGCAGATGAAACCTTTTATACTCCTCAGCAGAACGCACATCAATCAGATAGCCGTTTTGCCTAATCAGCTTTTTTGCCTCGACATAATTGATTTTGCGGACAACATTCATTCTCCTCGCCTCCTGTCACCTTTGTCCATATATAACTATAATATGATAATACGGTTTAAGGTGTGTTTGAGGATTAAGATAAGAACAGATGCGGCAAGAAAATTCCCGTAAACAGCAAGAAAAAGAGCGGCCTTTTGGGGGAAAGCCGCTCTTTGTTATATATGAAATTATTTAAATGTCATATAAAGTGCTGTATCGCAATTATTTGTTTTCTTTAGCCAGTCTTTCTCTGCAAGCGTCCAAAACGTGTTCGGGACGGATCGGGAAGCTGAGGAATCTATGACCTGTTGCATCTTTCAATGCGTTGGCAATAGCAGGAGCAATGGAGTTGTCGGCAGGTTCACCAACACCTTTTGCACCATGAGGTCCAAGGCCGCCGCCGGATTCCATGCAGTTCAAATGAACGTGCGGAGCGTCAACGGCTGTCGGAATGAGGTAGGTGGACAGATGGTTACCTTTGGTGTAACCTTTTTGCCAACCCATATCTTCAGTAACGTAACCCATGTTATAGATTGCGCCGCCTTCCAACTGTCCTTCGCAGCTGTTTTTGTTGATTGCACGACCAACATCGTAAGCAGCAATGATTCTGGTTACTTCCCATTCACCTGTTTTTTCGTCTACAGCAACTTCTGCAGCGTGTGCGGAATATGTGTAGTCAGGCAAGATACGACCGGTTGTAGCCAAGTTTTTCAAGTTAGGAACTTCTGTGAAAGGAGCGTTGAACTGACCTTGGTTTTCCAAATGGAAACCTTCGTTGGACAGGTATGCAATTACTGTTGCAAAAGGTACGTTCTTTTCAGGTGTATTGATAACATAAGCTTTTTCGTTAGCCAAGTCAACCAGCTGAGGTTTGGAATCCAACAATTCAGCAGCTTTGTTGATGATAGCTTCACGCAAAGGTCTAACAGCTGCGAGTGTTGCATTACCGGACATATAAAGCTGACGAGTAGCTGTGGTTGTACCGCAGAGAGGAGTCAAGTGAGTATCCATTACGAATACATGAGCTTTTTCGATAGGCAAGCCCAATTCTTCGCAAGCCAACTGGCAGATAACGGAACCTTGACCGCCGCCCAAGTCAGGAACACCGGCACGCAGAGTGATGGAGCCATCAAGTTCAAGACGGATAGCAACACGAGAAGAGTCGTGCATAAAGGTCAAACGACCATAGGACATCATACCGATAGCCAAGCCACGGCCGATTCTTCTGCCTTGTTCATCGTATTCTTTCTTAGGACCGTATTCTTTTTCCATTTCATCCCAAGCCATGTCGATAAGTTCATCCAAAGCAACATGACCTTCAGGAACGAAACCGATGGAAATTTCATCACCATTGTGCAAGCAGTTAATCTTACGGATTTCAACATTGGACAAGCCGAGTTTTTCAGCAGCTTCATCCATTTGCTGTTCGTAAGCAACGTTAACTTGGTCAGCACCGAAACCACGGTTAGCGGAAGTAATGGTGTTGTTTGTCAAGCAGGAGATAACACGAACTTCAACGTTAGGAACGTTGTAGCAGCCTGCAGCATTGGAGGTAGAGTACATCTGTACCCAAGGAGTCAGGTAAGTGTAACCGCCGGCTTCCATGATGATGTCAGCTTTTTGTGCAATAAGTTTACCGTCTTTGTCAAAACCGGATTTGTAATGCATAAATTCAGGATGACGTTTGCAGTGGCATTCCAAAGATTCCTGACGAGACCAAACCATTTTAACGGGTTTTCTGGTGTAGTATGCCAACATGCAGAGATAAGTTTCAACAGTGATTTCTTCTTTACCGCCGAAACCGCCGCCCATGGGAACACCCATGTTACGAACTTTAGTATGAGGCAAGCCCATGATTTTAGCGATTGTACGATAGTGTTCAAGTACCTGAGTACCAACACGCATTGTAACAACGTCGTTTTCATCGATCCAGCACATACCACCTTCTGTTTCCAAGAAAACATGGTCAACAGGAGGAACATAATATTCATTTTCAACGATTACTGCAGCATCTTTGAAAGCAGCTTCAACGTCACCGCGTTTAACACCGGATCTCATAACGATGTTGGAGTCACCGTCACCGGATACATTGTAGGAACCGGTTTTAGCATCATCATCAGCCCAAACTCTGTCAAGAATTTGGCAGCAGTCCATATCAGCGCCGCCGTCTTGAGCAGAATCTTTAGGATTGAAGATACCTTCGTGTACATCATATTTAACGTTATCAAGAATAAGTCTTGCAGCTTCTTCGCAGAGTTCAGGTGTATCGGCAGCTACCAAAGCGATAGGTTCGGATTTATAACGAATTCTGCCGGTTGCCAAAACTTTGTACAAACCTTCAAAACCGCCGCCAACGTCACGCATCTGACCGAATTTTGTAACGTCGGTATTGCCGGGAAGAGCTTTTGCAGCAGATGTGTCGATAGAAATAATGTCAGCAGCAGGGTATTCGGATCTTACGGCTTTACCGTAAATCATACCCGGCATTTCGAAGTCATCAGAATATTGTAATTCGCCTTTTACTTTTGCCCAAGCGTCATGACGAGGAACCGGGCGACCTACTAATTTAAAATTAGCCATTTAGCGAACCTCCCTTCCAAGATCTTTCGCAACTCTGTAAACAGCGTCAATAATTTTAACATAACCTGTGCAGCGGCAAAGGTTACCGGAAAGAGCTTTTTTGATTTCTTCACGGTCGGCAATACCGCCGTTGTCAATGTATTCCTTGGATGCCATTACCATACCGGGAGTACAGAAACCGCATTGGATGGAACCGCATTCAACGAATGCTCTTTGCAGCATTTGACCTGTAACATCTTCGTTATTGTATGTAATACCTTTAACAGTTGTAACGTTTTTACCTTCAACCTGCGCAGCCAATGTGATGCAGGATTTTTTGGTTTCGCCGTCTACCAAAACTGTGCAAGTACCGCAGTCACCTTCTTCACAGCCGCATTTTACATCCCATTGCAGGTTGTTGCGGAGCATACGAAGCAGGCTGACATGAGCTTCTGTTTCAAAAGAAACGGGTTTACCGTTCAATGTAAAATTAACAGTAATTTTTTCAGACATTATCACGCACCTCCTTAACAACCACAAGCATTGTTATATGCTTTTTCTACCAATGCGGGAGCAACCATGGAACGATAACGACCTGTTGCACGGAAGTCGTCGATAGGATGAATATCATCAGCCAAAGCAGCTTCCAAAGCTTCTGTCAAATTACCGTCTGCATTCAAAATTGCTTCTTCGGCTTTGGCGCAGCGAACAGGTGTAGCTGCAACAGAACCCATAGCAACACGAACGTCTTTAACTTTGTCGCCGTCTTTAACAAAGGATACGGCTGCGGAAGCAACGGAAATAGCCATAGCTTTTCTCAAACCGAGTTTTACGAAACAGCAGTTTGCGGATTTTTTGATGGTGATATATGTGATCATTTCATCAGCTTCCATGCAAGTTTTGCCGGGACCTTTGAAGAAATCGGTGATGGCAACTTCGCGTTTGCCGCCTTTCTTTTCCAAAGTAACAACTGCATCCAAGATCAACAAGGAAGGCAATGTGTCGCCGCCGGGGGAAGCGTTACCCATATTACCGGCGATGGTTGCGCTGTTTCTGGTAGTAGGATCAGCAAATACTTGAGCTGCCTGCCAGAGACATTTTGCATCTTTTTCCAGCAATTCGGATTGTTCAATTTGTTTCAAAGTAACCAGTGCACCCAAGGTGATGGTATCGCCGTTATCAACGATGTTTCTCAAATCGTCGATAGCGTGGATGTCAACAAGTGTTTTTTCGCTGAATTTGCGAGCCAAGATGTTGATCATAACATTTGTGCCGCCGGCAACGATCATAGCATCGTCATGAGCTGCCAAAGCTTCCAAAGCGGCTTCAACGGTAGGCGCATTGACATAAGCAAAGTTTTTCATGTCATATCCTCCTCATATTATTATTTTTCTTCCCTATTTATATTTTAGAACCTCTTATTCGGCTTTTGTTCAAAATAAATATATATATAAAAATATATATAATAGTAGGAATTTTTTTCGGACGGAATGAAAAAGCCCGATTATATTTGGATTTTTGAAGTTTCGGAGACGCTGAGAAAGCGCCGCCGAAACTTGATATTTTATAGATTATTTACGGCTTCTTTTGCGGCTTGCTGCCAATTTTACAGCGTCCACAATTTGAGTGTAGCCTGTGCAGCGGCAGTAGTTACCGCGCATATAGTCTTTGATTTCGTATTCTGTCGGTTTGGGGTTTTCGTTCAGCAAGGATGTTGCTGTTACAAC
>JAHZFN010000034.1:16048-17659 GCA_019421315.1 Peptococcaceae bacterium
AATGGCAGCTTTGTCGATGAAAGCTTTTTGTACAGCGTTCAATTTACCGTCTTTGCCTGCCAAACCTTCAACAGTTGTGATGTTCCAACCGTCAACGGATACAGCGGGAATCAAGCAAGAGAACATTACTTTGCCGTCAACCAAAATGGAGCAAGCGCCGCATTCAGCGATACCGCAGCCGTATTTTGTGCCGGTGAGATAAAGTTTATCTCTCAAAACGTTCAAAAGCAATTCGTTGCTGTCAACAGTAACTTCACGCCATTTGCCGTTAAGTTTAAATCTGATATCATGTTTAGACATTATTTAACACCTCCTGCACGGTCCCAAGCCAATGCCAAAGCATCGTTTACGATAACTTCACCAACTTGTTTACGATATTCGGCAGTAGAACGAACGTCGGAAATAGGTGTGATAGCATCGGCAATAACTTTAGCAACTTCTGCAAATACGGCTTTTGTGCCTTCTTTGCCGATAAATTGTTGGCATTTATCGCCCAAGTACAGCGGAGTTGCTGCAACGGAACCCATGGCGATTCTCAAGTCGGCAATTTTGTCGCCGTCTCTTTCCACATAAACGGATGCGGAAACTTTGGAGATGTCGGGTTTAACACGGGTTTTTTTGATGAAAGCAGTACCAACGTTGGCTTTAACTGCGGGGAAATGGAATTCTTTTACCAATTCGCTTTCTTCGCGAGCGCATCTGCCGGGGCCTTTGAACCATTCTCTGGCAGGAATAACTCTTTCGCCTTTGGTGGAGATAACTTTCACGGCTGCGTCAAAAATCATTGCGGGGCCGGCAGTATCGGCAACGGGAGAAGCGTTAACAAAGTTACCGCCCATTGTACCCATATGACGAACTGCGATGGCAGCCATAGCTTTCAGAGCTTCTTCCAAAGCTACATATTGAGTTTTAACGACTTCATTATCTTCAATTTCAGACAGTTTAGCGGTTGCACCGATTGTCAAACCATCGTTTTCATAGATGTTTTGCAAATCTGCAATTCTCTTGATGTCCATCATTGTTTGCATTTTAACATTGGCACCACATTTCAACTCAACAATCAAGTCTGTGCCGCCTGCCAAAACTTTAACGTCTTTCTTTTTAGCAAGAATATTCAAAGCTTCGGTCAGTGTTTGTGGTGCAACGTAATTGTATTCTACAGGAATAATTCTTGTATTCATATTCTCACCTCTTCATACACAACTTGCTGTTAGTCAATAATACCTTGTTCTTTGATAGCTGCCAAAACTTTTTCGGGAGTAATGGGCAGTTCTGTGAAACGGATACCGATTGCATTGTAGATAGCGTTGCCGATGGCAGCGGATACAGATGCAAGAGCGGCTTCACCGATACCTTTAGCACCGAAAGGACCTGTAGGTTCGTAAACATCGCAGACTTCAACCATAACGTCTTCTACATCAGGCATTTCATAAGCGGTAGGAGTTTTGTAGTTTACGAGCAAGCCTTTACATTCCATTTCGCCTGTCTTGGGGTTATGGGGCAAATATTCGTAGATTGCGTAACCCAAACCACGGTTAAAGGAACCTATCAATTGACCTTTGAGCAATTGCGGGTTAACAACTGTACCGCAGTCGCCGTAGATCAATACGG
>JAHZFN010000035.1:0-2789 GCA_019421315.1 Peptococcaceae bacterium
AGATAATTTTGACGGTGCCGTCAGGCTTATTTTCCACCCAAGCGTTGGCAACGCCCATCATGATGGACATATGACCGTCGTGACCACAGGCGTGCATTTTGCCGGGAACCTCCGATGCAAAATCAAAGCCTGTCTGCTCCATGATGGGCAGACCGTCCATATCGGCGCGAACCGCAACGCATTTTTTCTTGGGATCACCCTCCAGCAGAGCGACAAAACCGTTTTCAAAAACGTTGGTTATAATTTTCAAGCCCAGCTTTTGCAGTTCACCTTGAATATAAGCGGCAGTCGCAGCTTCTTCACCGAAAGTTTCTGGGTGGCGATGAATATGCCGCCGCCATGTGATAATGGTATCCTTGTCTGACACCAAATTTCTGACTGTGTGTTCTGTCATTTTTGCCTCCGTCTATGTTTCGGTACAACCTGAAAGCATTCGTTCCTTTGCGGTGAACGTTCCGATATTGTACCCGAATTTATAATATTTAATTAAAAAAAGAGCCGTTTAAGCGGCTCCTTTTTAATAGCAAACAAATTTATTAAAAAAATTCATTTAAGATGCCGACTTATTAATGTAAATTATTGAGCATCTTCAGTTGTTGTCTGTTCTTGACTTTCACTTCCCTGAGTTGTGCTGTCAGCGGAGCTCTGCAAAGCTTCAATTTGCGAAATGAAAGATTTAGCGGAAGTAATTGCGTTTTCGTCCTCGGAATTATCCACAAAAGTATTCATAATTTCAAGAGCTTTGTCGTAATTGCCTGTGTAAACATTATATTGCGCATAAGCGGCAACGGTATCAAAATCTGTGGATGCCAATTCGATGGCTGCCGTATAGTATTGCTCTGCTTTTTCTTTTTCATCAACGGAAGCATAAGCTCTTGCCGCCTTGGTATACATTTGAGCTTTTGCCAAATCGTTCAAATCGGCAGATGCGTTTTCAACGGCTGTAATAAAATGGGGAGCAGCTTCCTTCAGTAATTCCAAAGATTTGGACTGATTGTCGGCTTCCGTGCTGCTGCCCAAACGAGAAGCATATTCATACAGCGTCGTTGCCAAATTATAATTGGCTTCATAATCGTTGGGGTTGGCTTCAACCGCAGCCCTCTGAGTTTCCAAAGCCTGTTCATAGCCGGAATAATCCTCTTGGTTCACGCCGCCGCTCAGATTGCCGTATTTTGTCAAACTGCCGATAGAATATGTAAGCAGTAAGCTCAAAACCAAAAGACCCAAAATAACACCAATTAAAATTTTATGAGTTTTTACCCATTCACGCATTGCTTGTATAGACATTAAATTTCCTCCGTAATCTTCTGTAAACTATTAAGATTATCAATTTTTTTCAATACTTATTAATACCTTAACATTTAAATTTTATAAAAATTTTGCCCGTCTGTCAACAGTAAAATAAAAATAACCTGAATTTATTTTAATAAATTCAGGTTATCGGTCAAATGCAAGCTTTATTTTATTCAACAGACATCATAGTTCCCGCAAAAATCGGAATATTATGGTTGCAGTCGATAATCATATAAACAAACGGTCTGTCCAGATAAACCTGTTTAATTTCCGTTGGCTCTTCGCTGCCACCCGCAGCTTCATTCATTTCCACAGATGTGGCAGCGGCGGCTTTGGTGCCCTTTTCATCAACGGACATATAGGTTTTTTGCAAAACCTCACTAATATAGACATTATTACCGGACTTACTTTTTCCCATGCGAGAAAAATCAGCATCGTTGTCATCAAAAGGCATTACCATACCCATTTTCCGTAAAACATCATTTAAAACAATTTCATACTCGACTTCGAATTTTGGCATTTTAGTGTTAACAACACAGTAACGGCTGTTTTCCAAAAGTGATTGCAGTTTATCACCCGTCATTGAATGTATATAAGCTTCAACGCTCACCCCTTCATTCGGCAAAAGAGCAACAAAAGCATAACGAGTTCCGCTGGCATAATATTTCATAAAGCCGACAGATGTGTTATCTTCCAAATAATACTCTTCCTCTGAACACATAAAATCAACATTTTGTTCTTTTTTATCAGCTGTTGTAAAGATATCTTTTTCAACTTGATCTTGCTCATAAACTTCATACCATGTCGCATCAAGAGCCAAAGCATTAATCAAGTACATTATTGTGTACTCGGAAATTTCATCAACCATATTATCAATCCTGCCGTTGGTTTTGCGGCTCACCCAATTATTGACATCATCGGCGGTACTTTGGTCAAAAGGCGCCTTGAAGATATCCGCTTTATAATAATCGGCGTTAGTCTGCAAAAAAGACGGCGCAACATCAACGGCAGTTTCTTTAAACCAGATAGAATTGGCGATTGTCAGATTAAAATTATCGCCTGTCCGCAGTTTATCATTATAATAATGTAAATAGGCGTTCATATCTGCCGCAGGCAACCCCAAAACGTTTTCCATCTGAGCCAAGGTTTCACCGTCAGCACCGTTTTCTGTCATGGCAAGGGCAAAAACCGCCGAAAGCGGCGAAACTAACAAATTTTTGTTTTTATCCTGCTCAGCCGCCAAGGTTTCCCGCAAGAGATTAACGCCGAAATTACGCACAGCCTTATCACCGTTTTCTTTTTGGCTTTCGTCAACCGCTATATCAGCAGGCTGAACAGTTTCACTCAAATTTTCTGCGCTGACCTCGTTGTAGTCGGCTGTGTTGTTTTCCTCCGCCTCCGAACAGGCAGTCAAGGCAAAAGCCAAAAACAGCAACAGCACCAAATAGAACATTTTAGCTCGTTTTTTTACAGTAATTCTTTTCATTTTAAATTTC
>JAHZFN010000035.1:2799-10311 GCA_019421315.1 Peptococcaceae bacterium
GCCTGAAAATTTGCCGCCAATCAATAATCGCCACAAAGGCACAGACCGAATGATTTAAAACAATCCTTACCAAGATTTTACATAAAAAACACATTTTTGTCAATAATTTTTGTTCTGTAACTGTATAAATCCGCTCTGTTGCTTTTTCGTCATACCTTTAAATTACTTTTCCCAATATTCCTGAATAAAAAATATCATTATCATAATAAAGTAAAGCGTTTTTTGCCGTAACCGCCATTCAGCAGT
Organism: Peptococcaceae bacterium; assembly: GCA_019421315.1. Lineage (GTDB taxonomy): Bacteria > Bacillota > Dehalobacteriia > UBA4068 > UBA4997 > JAHZFN01. Next base: position 3,046 of record JAHZFN010000035.1, read on the forward strand.
AATTATCATCGCACATTTATTTTTTTACAAAAAAAAGAAAACGGTGTTTCAAAACGAACCGTTCTCTGTAACATTCTTTTATAATCTTAGTTTGAATTATGTTGCCAACTGCTTGCCATCGCCGGCTTTGACTGACAAATGTTTTTTGACAAAACAAGTTCGCCAGTGCACAGCCACGCCTAAGCATTTAATCAGCTTCGTTCCGTTTCTTGCAGCAGTCTTCGCAGACACCGAAAAAATCGACTTTATAGGATTTGATTTCACCGGCGAACTGCTTTTGGGCGGACTTCAGCAAGCTGTCGTCCATTTCCATATCCAAGTCCAAAACTCTGTTGCATTTTTCGCACACAAAATGAGCGTGCGGTATCGGGTTGCCGTCATAACGGCTGAATCTTTTGTCGCAGTTCAGCTGCAAAATCGAGCCTTCTTCGACCAAAACCTGCAAATTTCTGTAAACCGTACCCAAACCTATGTCCGGCAAAACCTTCTTGGCTTCGGCGTAAATGGTTTCGGCTGTTGGGTGCTCTTTGGTGTTGCACAGAATTTCTTTGATTATTCTTCTTTGCTTGGTCATTCTTTTGGCAACGGGTCTAGCAGCGGTTTCTTTTTTTTCTGTCATAAAAAAACCTCCGTTCAGTTTTCATATTCCGCCTTTAGAACTTCACCAAAGCTCAAATTCTCTTCAAAAGCAAAAACACCCTCAAAATCCTTCTTCAATTCATCGACAATTAAACCAAAACGGTATTCTGCATTCAAATAATCGCTGATTACAGGATTAAGGCTGACCGCCATATACATTTCATTCAGAAATTTGAACTTTCTTTCAAAATCGTCGTCAACAGGCGAAAACTGAACCGTAAACTGCTGGTCGCGCAGCTCACGCAGAACCTTGCGGTTCATTGCGTCCTGCTCCAAACGTTCCTTTGCTTCGAGATACTCCCGATATTCCTTGCAGTTTTTTATGGCGTTCGCCAAACTTTTCGCTTTCTGCGAAATTTCCTCAAAGCTTTTGCTGTAATCATTTTGAAATTTATGCAGTTTAATATTGTCGCCTGCAAAATTGTACTCAACCTTTTTCATTTTTGTATAGACCTCATTTTGTTGTTTTAACGCACATTCCTTTTATCAATATTTTTCCGCCCGCATTTTCACTCAAAATCCACTTAACACTGCGGTTAATATTAATTACGCTAAAATTTAGAAAATACTTTATTCTATATCGTTTACATTATACTACAATTTTCAACAAATTGCAATACTATCAAAAATCATTCTCAATAAAACATATGATAAATAAACCTATTAAACTTGCCGCCTTCAACTAAGAACCAATATTACACACATCACAGTTCGGCTGATTGCGCATATTGCCGTCAAACAGCAAAAACAAGGCATCGGATAACCGATGCCTTGCCGTTAATTGCCATGAATTAGAATTCGTTCGGTAATTCTCTCAATTCAGCCTGTGTGAATACAGGACCGTCCAAGCAGATGTATTTGCTGCCGATGTTGCAGCGGCCGCATTTACCGATACCGCATTTCATTCTCATTTCCAATGTTGTGATAATCTGGTCATCGGAGAAGCCCATTTTAACAAGGCTTTCCAGACAGAATTTAATCATGATCGGAGGACCGCAAAGCACAACCATGGTGTTTTCGGGTTTGAAGTTCAGTTCTTCCACAAAAGCGGGAACGAAACCAACATGACCTTCGTAACCTTCGGTCGCTCTGTCCACTGTTACATGAACATTGGTATTGGGTTGTTTCGGCCAGTTTTCAAACAAATCTTCTTTGAAAACCAAATCATCATAACTCCTGGAGCCGTATACGATGTCAATTTTGCCGTAATCTGCACGATTTTCAAAAGCATAGCGAAAGAACGAACAGGTGCTAAACCGATACCACCACCGATGAACACCATATCTTTGCCCTTGCAGGCATCAACAGGGAAAGTGTTGCCGTAAGCACCGCGAACACCAACCTGCTGACCGGGAGCCATTGCATGGAGGGCATCTGTAAGCATACCGCAGCGTTTGATAGCAAAATCGATGTAGTCATCGCCTTTGGCGGTAACGGAGAACATACCTTCGCCAACACCCAGTTTGGAGAACATACCCAATTGACCCGGCATTGGATCAAAAGGTTTTTTGCCGTCCATGGTTTGAACTCTGAAAGTTTTTACATCAGGAGTTTCTTCTTTAATTTCTTTAACCACGCAAACCTGAGGAACCAAAGGGTTGCCTTCGCATGTGCAGTCATGGTTTACCATATTTTCAGCCATTAAAGTTCAACCTCCTTCACTTGATCGATAAAGCGTGTAATATCAAGACCTACGGGGCATTTTGCTACGCAGCGGCCGCAGCCAACGCAGAGTTCTTTGCCGTAACGGTCTTCAAAGTAACAAAGTTTATGCATGAATCTGTTGCGAACTCTTTCCTTTTTGGAAGGACGGGGATTGTGACCGCCTGCCATTCTGGTATATTCGGAGAACATGCAGCTGTCCCAACAACGGAATTGGTAACCGTCGTTACCTTCCATTTTGTTGTTGATGTCAAAGCAATAGCAAGTGGGACAAACAAAAGTACAAGTACCGCATCCCAAGCATTTTTTGCCTTCGTCGTTCCAGATATCATGTTCAAACATTTTCATCAGTTTATCTTTAACGCCGTTCATGTCTACTTTGAGTTCACATTCAACTTTGGCAACTTCGCCTTCGCCGTCTTGAACCAAAGCGCCCCAGGCTTTAACCAATGCTTCGCCTTTTTCGGTTTGAGCTTTAACCACATAAGCGTCGCCTGCTTCGTTCAGCTGAACGTCAGCGCCTGCTGCATGGTTGGGGTCAACACCCATGGAATCGCAGAAGCAAGTGGGATTAACTTTGGCACAACCGATAGCAACAGTTGTCAAAGCATCGCGTTTTTCTTTATAGAAGCTGTCAACATAACCTTTGGTCAGGAAAACATCATCCATACATTCAATACTTTTCAAATCACAGCTGCGAATACCGAAGATAACTTGGTTTTTCTGTTCTTTATATTCTTCCAAACCGTTAACTTCTTGGTTATGCAGATGGAATTGATACATTTTTTCGGTTTGAGGGAACAAAGCATCTTTGGGAGGAAGCATTGTGTTCACTGCATCCATAGCCAATTCGCCTTCTGTACCCCAAGGTGCAAATTTCTTAACACCTTTAACAGTCATGGGAACCAAAACTTTAGCGTCTTTAGCCATCAAATCGAAAAGTTCCGGTAATTTAGCTTTTAAGATTTTCACTGTCGTCTGCCTCCCTTACATAAATTCTTCACGGTCATCTAATTTGTAGGTACCTGTGATATGAGGTTCGCCGGCAGTCAAGCCTGCATCATATTCACCGAACAATTCACAGGAATCTTTGATGAGCTTACGATTCAATGCCATGAGAGGTAAACCAACGGGACATACACGGGCACATTCACCGCATTCGATACAACGATCGCCTACATGATATGCACGGGTAAGACCGTAAACTTGGTTTTGAGCAGTATTGTTTTGTTTGCCCTGCCAGCCAACTCTGTACTGGTCAGCATAACATTCCTTACAGTTACAGCAAGGACATACGTTGCGGCAAGCATAACAACGAATACATTTTTCATATGCTTCTGCAAAGTAATTGTATCTTTCGTCAGCAGTCATTGCTTCAATTCTTTCGATTTCGGCAAAACGGCCTTCGGGTTGTTTGTTTTCAACAGCATCGCCTACCAAAACATCGTAATCAACGGGCATTTGGTAACGACATTCTTTACATTTGACTTCGGCTTCGCCTGTATGCCAGTCTTTCATGCCGGAGCAAGGAATACCGATCAGGTAAACTTGTTCTCTTTTGATAACTTTGTCGGTGATCAGGCGGTTGATGGCACGAGAATCGCAGCCACGAACGCAAACACCGATTTTACCTTCGGTATATTTATTATCCATTACATATTTGGCAAGAGTGTTGGAGCAGTATTCATTGAAAATCAATTTGTCAACGTCTTCAACTTTGCTTACAAATACGGGAGTTGTTTGATTGGCAAAACGACCGTTTTCCCAGCCGATAATGTATTCAACTTCGCCTTTTTCCAGGAGGTCTTTTGCCACTTCACGAATTTTTGCTTGTACGTCAGCCATTATTTAACCTCCTTAAATTTAGTATTGGGGCCTAATGCTTTGACATCAGCACTAACTTTAATAACTTGATCACGGAATTTTGCAGCTTCGGCGCCGGAAATCCAGCGTGCCTGGAATCTGCCCGGTTCAATACCGTTGTATTCCAAAAATCTCTTCATCAGCATAAAGCGACGACGAGTAAAATAGTTACCGCTTACATAGTGGCAGTCGCCGGGGTGGCAACCGCATACGCAAACACCGTCAATACCCTGTTGGAAAGCACGCAGGATGTATTGCGGGTTGATTCTGCCGGAGCAGGGAACACGCAATACACGCACATTTTCAGGATATTTCATACGATTCAAACCCGCCAAGTCGGCACCGGTATATGTACACCAGTTACAGCAAAATGCCAAAATTTTGGGTTCCCAGTTTTCGGGGATGTTTTTGTTATCTACCGACATAATGCGTCTACCTCCTCTAAGATTTGTGCGTTTGTGAAGCCAAGCAAGTCAAGAGCACCTTGACGGCAAGCAACGGTACAAGCACCGCAGCCTTGGCACAAACCGCCGTTAACACTGGATACCATACGGGTAATTTTCTTACCTGTTGCGGGATCTCTGTCAGGAATTTCTTTCATTGTGATTGCGCCGTATGGGCAGATGCCTTCGCAGAAAGCACAGCCGGAGCATTTGGATTCATCACAATGGCTGATCATCGGGTTGCTTTCCAGATAAGGTTTGGAGAACAAACCGCAGATCTTGGAGGCAGCAGCACCGGCTTGGGCAACTGTATCCGGAATATCTTTAGGACCTTGGCAAGTACCTGCCAAGTAAACACCGCCGGTGTTGGTTTCAACAGGTTTCAGTTTGGGGTGAGCTTCTGTCAGCCAACCGTTAAGGTCGCACTGAACGCCCATCATCATACCAACGGCTCTGGAACCTTCGGCAGGAACCATTGCAGTTTCCAAAACAACCATATCAACTTTAACCTGAACATTTTTGCCGGAAAGTGTATCTTCACTCAAGCAAACCAGTTTGCCGTCTTCTTCGTAAATTTTGGAAACACGGCCGCGGACATATTTGGCGCCGTCGCCAACCATGGTATTCATATAGAATTCATCGTATGCCTTACCGGGTGTACGAACGTCCATGTAGAATACATAGCAGTCACCGCCTGTTTTGTCAATGTATTGGTGAGCGTGTTTTGCACCGTACATACAGCAGGCTCTGGAGCAGTAGGATTTTGCTTTATGGGGATCACGTGAACCAACGCATTTGATGATAGCGATGGATTCGGGCTGTTTGCCGTCGGAAGGTCTGTAAATATGACCTTCGGTAGGACCGGAGGCGTTAACCAGTCTTTCGAAATGCAAACCGGTGATAACGTCTTTGTAACGGCCGCCGCCGTATTCACCGTAAATCTTGGACCAGTCAATCAATTCATAACCGGTAGCCAAGAGTATTGCACCGTATTCTTCTTCCACGATTTTGTCTTCGTCTTCGTAGTTGATACAGCCGAGAGGACATACCTTGGAACAGATACCGCATTTGCCTTTTGTCAGCATAGTACAGTTTTCTTTGTCGATTACAGGTTTGCTGGGTACAGCCTGAGCGAACATTTTGTAAATTGCTTTACGTTTGCTCATGTTCTGGTCGAATTCATTATCCACTTTTTTGGGACATTTGGTTTCGCAGGCACCGCAGCCTGTACATTTGCTGTAATCAATATATTTTGCTTTTTCGCGAATTTTAACTTTAAAGTTACCGATGTAACCGGTTACTTCTTCAACTTCGCTGTAAGTTTTCAATGTAATGTTGGGATGTGCGCCTGCTTCGGACATTTTTGGTGTACAAATACAAGCGGAACAGTCCATGGTGGGGAATGTTTTGTCCAGCATAACCATTTTGCCGCCGATAGAAGGTTTTCTTTCAACGATGGTTACAGGATAACCGGCGTCTGCTACGTCAAGAGCAGCCTGCACACCGGCGATACCGCCGCCGATAACCAAAAGTCTTTTGGTGATGGGGAGCTGAGTTGTGAACAAATCAAAGTCTTTGTCAACTTTAGCAACTGCCATTCTTACCAAGTCGATGGCTTTCGGAGTGGATTTTTCTTTGTCGTTATGTACCCAGGAACATTGTTCGCGCAGGTTTGCAACTTCCAGCATATAAGGGTTGATTTTGGTGGAACGCAGCATTTTGCGGAATGTTTCTTCGTGCATACGAGGAGAACAGGAACCGATAACGATTCTGTCCAGATTGTATTCTTCAATAGCCTCTTTAATTCTTGCCTGACCGGGATCGGAACAAGTATATTTGTTTGTTTCGGCTAAAACAACGTTTGGCATAGATTTCGCAGCTTCTGCTACGGCTTCGACATCAACTGTACCGGCAATATTGGTACCGCAGTGACAAATAAATACACCAATACGGCTCATTATGCTTCACCCCCGTTAGTTTTTTCTGCTGCCGGTGCTTTAACGATTTTTTCTGCAAATTCAACGGCAGGAACAAAGTGTTTGTCTGTACCCAATTCTTTGGGGTTTGCACCCATGGCAACAGCCAACAATTCAGTGAAGAAATAAACAGGAATGTTATATTCAGCACCGTGTTTCTGAGCAATTTCTTTCATACGCATGTCAAGGTTGAGCATGCACAACGGACAGGCAGTAACAATAGCTTCTGCACCGTTTTTAACTGCATTGATAATGATTTTTGCAATCATTTCACGACCCAGCTTGGGAGCGGCAACCTGGTGGCTGGCACCGCAGCATTCAACTTTGAAGCCCCAGTCAACGGCTTTGGCACCGGCGATTTCCATAAGATTATCCATGGATGTGGGGTTTTCGTTATCGTCAAAATCACAGACGCCTTCGGGACGAACCAAAAGACAGCCGTAGTAGCTGGCAATTTTTGCACCGTTCAAAGGTTTGGTGATTGCACCTTTGATGGCTTCTTTGGCTTCATCGCGGGAAAAAGCTTCCAGTAAAGAAATAACGTCTTGTTTTGCTTCAAAAGGCATATCAATAATGCCTTGGATATGTTTGAGATTTTCTTGGGATTGACGGCAGTAAACAGAGGCTGTTTTCATGCGGGCAAAGCAAGCGGCACAAGGAGTGGCAACTTCTTCACAGTCAGT
>JAHZFN010000036.1:0-608 GCA_019421315.1 Peptococcaceae bacterium
AGTTTAAAGCAGGTGACAGTTTCTTTGTAAGCGCAGGTCTTCGTTCAATTACGGCAGACTGCGCCGCTTTCTGCGATGACTACATGAAATTTTTGGACGAATCCAAAACAGAAAGACTGTGCGTGAAAAACGCCGTTTCTCTCCTTGCCGCAAACGGCTTCAAGTCTTTTGAAAGCTTTACCGAAGCTCCGCAAACAGGCGATAAATTCTACCATGTACACAGAAACAAGGCAATCATTGCAGGCATTATCGGCACCGAACCCGTTGCAAACGGCTTCAATCTGATAATTGCCCACACCGACAGCCCCCGTTTGGATTTAAAACCCCAGCCTTTATATGAATCTGACGGCATGGCTTTGATGAAAACCCATTATTACGGCGGTATCAAAAAATACCAATGGACCTCCGTTCCTTTGGAACTGCACGGCGTTGTTGTCAAAAAAGACGGAAGCAAGGTTGATGTTCATATCGGCGGCGGCGATAACGACCCCGTTTTCTTCCTGAGCGACCTGCTGCCCCATTTGGCAAGAAAACAGATGACCAAAAGAGCGTCCGAAGTCATCAACGGCGAGGATATGAACGTTTTGGTCGGCTCAATGCCCCTACCT
>JAHZFN010000036.1:618-2451 GCA_019421315.1 Peptococcaceae bacterium
AAAGAAGCCAAAACCGTTAAATTAAACATCCTGCGCCTGCTGAACGAAGCCTACGGTATTGAAGAAGAGGATTTTTACAGCGCCGAACTGACATTTGTTCCGGCTTTCAAAGCCAGATATGTCGGCTTCGATAAATCGTTAATCGGTTCCTATGGGCACGACGACAGAGTTTGCGCCTACACGGCGCTGCGAGCTTTGCTATCCGCAGAAACACCGCAAAGAACCGCAATCTGCGCCTTCACCGACAAAGAGGAAATCGGTTCCATGGGTGTTACCGGTATTCAGTCGGCATATTTTCAAAATTTTGCGGCTGACCTCGGCGATTGGTACGGTGTATCAGCCAGAAAAATTTTGAGCCGCAGCTTCTGCCTTTCAGGTGATGTGGACGGCGGCTTTGATCCCAACTATGCCGACGCCTTTGATTCCAACAACTCCGCCCGTTTAAACGGCGGTATCGCCATGGCAAAATACACAGGTGCAGGCGGCAAATATGACACGTCGGACGCCGCTGCGGAAACGGTCGGCAAAATCCGCAAGCTTTTCAATGACAACAATATCACCTGGCAGTTGGGCGAACTGGGCAAGGTTGATCAGGGCGGCGGCGGCACAGTGGCGCAATATATGGCAAATCTGGATGTGGAAACCATCGACTGCGGCGTTGCGGTAATCGCAATGCATTCGCCTTACGAACTTGTAGCGGCAGCTGACGTTTACATGACTTATCTCGGTTTCAAAGCTTTCTTTGAAAAATTTGACAATCGTTAATTTCACCGATTTATCGCTGTTTAAAGTTATATATTATGTAATATATAATTATGTAAGAATTTTTTTGATTAACGGAATTCAACAATATTATAATGAAGCATAAAAACCAATACGCTTGACCTAACACTCCGATGCCGAATTCCATTTGGCATCGGAGTAATTTTTTGTCAAAAAGAAGCTTACAGCAAAATGCATAACTAATTTCAATGTCTGTTTTATCTTAATTTTTTAATGCGTTTAATATCTTGTTCGGTAAGATTTAAAATTATCAAATAACACAAGAATCATCAACGGTTTTTGCAGGAGTTTTGCATAAATTTATAAAAAAATCAATTTATTACAAAAAAACACTTGCAAATTCCGCCAAAATGAGGTATACTAAATAGCGTCGTGGAAAGATGGTTCAAAATACATGACAAAAAATAATTATACATGGAGTAGTATCGAAGTGGTCATAACGAGCACGACTGGAAATCGTGTAGCCGTGATGAGCGGCTCGAGGGTTCGAATCCCTCCTACTCCGCCATAATCCACCGTAATTTTGATAGAATTGCGGTGGACTTTTTCTATTTCCGAAAACCACTTGAAATAAGATTTTCCGGCTATTTTGGCACATAAGCGAACCCCGCTGCGAATCAATTCTGCGGCGGGATTTCGTATGTTATCCAGTTTTTCGGGCTTTCTAAGCCGTTGTAATCGCTAAATTATTGAGAACAGTCGGAGCTTTGCTATGTAAATAAAGTCTCTCAATGCGTTGTTGATTTCCAAACATTATGATCCCAATATACGATTTTATCCGCTTAAATTGCGCATTATTATTTACCGTTTAGGCTTAATTTTTCTTCTAAGCCCTTCTATACGGCTAAGCGTCTCGTTCAGAGTTTCATCCTTCTCCCGCATTGCCGTTTTCGGTATCGGCGGTGTCGGAGGATATACCGTAGAAGCACTTGTGCGTTCAGGAATCGGTACGGTGGATTTGATTGATAACGACAAAGTCTGTCTGACAAATATAAATCGTCAGATTTATGCTACAAAAGGTTTTGTAGGTATTGATGACTGTATCGGGTT
>JAHZFN010000036.1:2461-2730 GCA_019421315.1 Peptococcaceae bacterium
TTTATTTCGTGAATTCTTTCGGCGGCAACATCTACCTTATATTTTCCGACGGTTTTTCGTGTACGCCTGAAACGGCAGATCAATTTGATTTTTCGGAGTATGATTACATCGTTGATGCTATTGATACCGTAACAGGAAAAATTGAACTTGTTGTGAATGCCAATGCTGCCGATACCCCGATTATCAGTTCTATGGCTGCAGGCAATGCTGGAAATTCACTGCGCTTTGATTTGGAAACGCATTGCCGTTTTCAACAAGGTAGCGGCAAC
>JAHZFN010000037.1:0-3484 GCA_019421315.1 Peptococcaceae bacterium
GCGAACAGTGCCGTTTTTTTGGGAAAGCATTAAAATTGTTTCCAGATAATTTTCGGTGGTTTTGGCTTTTTTCAAAAAACGCACCTCCTTTGCAACGCTTAATATTATCATAGCACGGAACTGCGGAATGTGGCAATGTTTTTTTTGCGGCTTGCCGAATATTAACTTAACCGCAGGCAATCGGGAAAAAATACCTGCCGCTTTTTGCAGGTATAAGGCGGCTTTTTGCAGAATTATGTTAAATACAGTCTAAGTTTATCTTTTTGCGGAGGTAATACTTCATCGATTACAAGAAATTTCGGAGTGAAAACCAAAAATGAAAGAACGTAAAAAATTCCGTAACCGTCAAGAGGCTCTTTTTTATGAAAAAATCAGCGGCAGTGATGATGTCAAATGCACCCTCTGCCCCAAATTCTGTTTGCTGAAATCGGGCGAAATCGGCGAATGCAGAACCCGCAGCAATCGAGGTGGCGTTTTGTACAGTCTCAATTACGGCTGGCTCAGAGCCTTGAATATGGAAAATATCGAAAGAATTCCTTTCATGGAATATTATAATACAATGAATGTTTTGTCGGTGGGGTCCTGGGGCTGTAATATGCACTGCCCGTATTGCAGCAGTTTGCAGCTGATTGAGGGCAGCGGTATCGGCAGGGCGCTTTATCCCAACGAAATTACGCAAATTGTGTCGAAACTTCAGCAGAAGGATTGTATCGGCGTGGCGTATTCTTTCGGCGAACCTGCTGTTTGGTACGAATACGTTCTGGATACTTGCCGGGAAGTTAAAAAGCTGGACATGAAAAACGTTATCTCCACCAACGGCATGATTAACCGTGCGCCTTGGCTGGGTCTGCTGGAGCATATCGACGCTGTTAATCTGGACATCAAAAGCATGGATGACGCTTGGTACGACAGCTGGGGCGGCTCTCTGCAAACGGTTTTGGAAACGGCGGCCGCTGTCAAAGAAAAAGATTTGCATTTGGAAATAACAAGGGTTATGATTCCCGGTGTCAACGACGATAAGGCGGATATTATGGCTCTTGTGCGTTTTGTTTCCAATGAGCTGGGCAAAGACGTGCCTCTGCATTTTTTGGAATATATTCCGAAATTATCCGCCAACTATATCCGAACTCCCGAAAGCGATTTGACATGGGCGGCGGATTTGGCGTATACATATCTGGACAATGTGTACATCGGCACACCGTAAAAATGCTTATTATTTATATGTAAGATAATTTTTGCAGATAATTTTTGCGGACATGAAACTTAAATAATTAAAATAATAAAAATCGGAAAAACAAAAAAATTATGAATAAAGAAAACGAAATTGTAAATAACAACAACGAAAATACGCCGCAGCCGACCTTTGCTGTCTGCACTCTGGGCTGTAAGGTTAACCAGGAGGAGGGCGTCGCTCTCTGCAATGTTTTCAAGGAGCATAACTGGCGGCAGGTGGCTTTTGAGGACGCCGCCGATGTTTATATCGTCAATTCCTGCACCGTAACCCATCTGGCAGACCGCAAATCGCGGCAAATGCTGCGGCGCGCCGTCCGTACCAACCCGACGGCTTTGGTGGTGGCAACGGGCTGTTATGCCCAGGTGGGCAAGGCGGATATTGCCAAAATTGAGGGTGTGGATTTGATCGTCGGCGCCAACGACAGGCACAGGCTTTTTGCCTATGTGCAAAAGCATGCAGGCAGAAAATATGACGTTCCCTTGGTTTACATTACCGAAACGGCAAAAGCCAAAAGCTTCCGAAATATGGGCAACATCAACAACGACACCCAAAGGGAGCGGGCTTTTTTGAAAATTGAGGATGGCTGCAGTCAGTTTTGCAGTTACTGCATTATTCCCTATGCCAGGGGGCCTGTTCGTAGCCGCCCGTTGGCGGATATTGCGGCTGAGGCTCGTGAGCTGGTGGGCAAAGGCTACAAGGAGCTGGTGCTGACGGGTATCCACACAGGCGCCTACGGCACGGACTTGCAAGACGGTGTTGATTTGGCGGCTGTTGCCGAAAGCTTGGCGGCAATTCCCGGTTTGCACCGCCTGCGTTTGGGTTCCGTTGAGCCCCAGGAGGTTACCGACCGTCTGATAGATGCGGCGGCGGAATACCCCAATATTTGTCCCCATTTTCATATTCCTCTGCAAGCCTGCCACAACGATATAATCAAAGCCATAAACCGCCATTACACGGTGTAGTTTTACACCGATCTTCTGGCAAAAATCCGCCACAAAATTGACAACGTTGCCATTACGACGGATTTGATTGTGGGATTCCCCGGCGAAACGCCGCAGATTTTTGCAAAATCTCTGGAAAATATTGCAAGGCTGGAATTTGCCGATATGCATATTTTCCCGTATTCCCGCCGCAGCGGCACTCCCGCCGCAGTTTTGCCCAATCAAATTGAACCGCAGGTGAAAACGGCTGAGGTCAAAGAGGTTTCCGCCCTGCGGGATAAAATGAAAGCAGATTTCAGGCAGCGGCAGCTTGGCAGAAAGCTGGAAATTCTGACCGAGCAGAAAATTGCTTTGGACGGCGAAAATTACATTTGCGGCCACAGCCCCAATTATCTGCCCTTGGCGGTACGCCTTGATGACGAAGCGGCGGAAAATATTTTGGCGGGAGAAATATATAACCTGAAAATTTACGGCATGAAAAACGGCTATTTACTGGGAAAGATTATTTGACAAGCTTTTTCGATAGCTGTATAATATAGAATATACAGTAATTATAAGCATTTAGGAGGTAAAAACATGACTGATTGTTTGTTCTGCAAAATGGTGAGTAAAGAAATTCCCACGGAAATTGTTTACGAAGACCAAGATGTTTTGGCTTTTAAAGATATTGCGCCGAAAGCGCCCGTACATATTTTGATTATCCCCAAAAAGCATATTGAAAACGTGGCGGCGGCAACGGCGGAGGACTGCAAGGTTTTGGGTAAAATTCAGGCTGTTGCCAAACAGCTGGCTGAGGAATTCGGCATTGCCGAAAGCGGGTACAGAATTTTGACAAACAGCGGCAAGGATTCGGGACAAGTCGTTTTCCATCTGCATTATCATTTGGTGGGCGGCAGAGTTCTGGGAGATATTTGCTGAAAGCCGCAGAATAACTGGCGGAAAAACCTTTGGCGTGTTTTTGGTGAATATTTGGCGGAAAGCGGCGGTGTTTTCGGTATAATTGCCTATAATTATTCGGTAATATGGATAATTTTACAAAAATGCCGTGATGAGCAAAAAAAAGGTTGACTTCCGAGCCGATTTTTTATATAATGTTCAAGTGGACTATGTATTATTGTAGCCGTGCAAAAGCCGTACAAAACACAGCCATAAAAAAGAATGATCCAAAAGTTTTGACTTTTGTTTCTATATCCAAAAGCATTTGGGCGAGAGGAGGGATAGAAGTGAGTGAAGTAAGAGTTGGTAAAAATGAATCTCTCGACAGCGCATTGCGTCGTTTCAAACGCACCTGCCAAAGATCCGGTGTTAT